>DCIP01000172.1:0-9515 GCA_002317115.1 Candidatus Scybalocola fimicaballi | reverse complement strand
CCAACGGATCCATCAACAACGCAGCGTCGACAGCCAACGGCTACGGACATTGGTTTGACGCCTCTGGCAACCGTAGTGCATACGCTTCAGGATTCGTTTTCAGCGAGTTTGACGCCAACGCATTATCGTTCTCACTTGGACAATATCCAGGCAAAACAAAAGATGGCGACAACTACACTATCCGTCAGGCAATCAAATACAAGAAAGGAAACGAGACAGCAGTAGCGACATTCGTATTCAACATCCATCTCACTTCATCTCGCACTGGTTATGACGTTAACGTTGACGGTGACGATAACGGAGACAAAACAAATGTGCCAGAAATCGCATCAGAAGACGTTTATCCGGTCGAGTACTACTCTATCTCAGGAGCACGTCTTTCATCGCCGCAGAGAGGTTTAAATATTATAAAAATGAGCGATGGCTCATTCAAGAAGATAATTAAGGAATAAACAAAAAAAGACGGGGCATTGATTTAATGTCCCGTCTTACCAATTCCTCTTTAAAAACTCTCGAAGATGTAGATGCTTTATACCTTGATAATCAGACTCCGTATTCAACGGATTCATGGAGATTACCATCTTTTCATGATTGCTTTTAATCGCCATCAAGTTGCCAAATTCTCTTTTCTCTGTTTCTTCACTCATAATGAGATACGACACTTGAACAAAAATAGTTTTTCCTCCCTTCTCTGCCACAAAATCTATTTCTGCACTATACAATTGCCCAACATATACAGTCCAACCATTTCTTATCAAATGCATATAGACAACATTTTCAAGTCTCATCTCTATATCATTGGAATTTGTACTTCTAACAAGAGAATTTCGTAACCCTAAATCTTCAAAATAATATTTCTCATTACTCTCCAACAATGATTTCCCATGTATATCATAACGAAAAACTCGATATACAATAAATGAATTCACAAAATAGGTAAGATAAGACATAATCACTGATGCAGAAATATTCTCACCATGCGATTTCATATACTTCATAATACTATTAGGAGAATATGGTTTGCCTATATTATCACTTAAAAACCTACCAAGATTGATTAAGAAAGGAGCATTTCTAATCTGCTCTCGCTGTATAATGTCCTTCAACACTATCGTATCATAAACACTCTTAAGATAACTTGTAACTTGTTCTTTCTCATCCAACCCCAATACATTAAGAAATGGCATACCTCCCCACGTCAAGTACAATTCCAATGATGAGTCGGAATCTTCAAGATTATGGAACTCCAAAAATTCTAAATAACTCAATGAATGAATCGGTATCTCTATATATCTTGCTGCCAATTTTGAACTTAAATCACTTGACAACATCATGGCATTGCTTCCTGTCAAAATGATATCCGTGTCCGATCGTTTTATCCAACTTCTAATAGAATGTTCAAAACCATCAATATCTTGTACTTCATCAATCAAAATATAATTATGCTTTCCTTCTTTATAATTTGATTCCAAATATGAATTTAGATCAATATCGTTTTTTATATTTGAAAACGCATGATCCTCCTTATCAATGTAAATAACATTACTATCAGTTCGATCTTTTAATTGTTTTACAATGAGATTAAGGCACATACTTTTACCGACACGTCTCTGACCTATCAACACAATTATGAGTCCCTTTCCCAGCCATTTATTAATGACATTTGTATATTGATTCCTTTCTAAAAGTTTCATAATCAACTTCTATTTATTACGCACTACAAAATTAGCAAACAAATTTAATCTATACTTAAGATTTTCGAAAACTTTTAGATTTCATAAAGTATACTTTAGATTTTTAAATATTTTTGAGTTTTATAAAGTATATTTTAGATTTTCAAGAATTCCGGTTGGTCTTACATAAATTCTTCCTTCATACTTACGTTGGAGCAATGATTAAGGGGGAACACTCATTTTGAATTTTAAGCTTTCGATTCGTTGGAAGCCGTATGCTTAAAGCAAAAAAGACGGGGCATGCCCCGTCTCTACAATATTTCAAATTCCTCATTCAGCATTCATCATTTCGCATTTTTTATCTGCTGTATCTCTGAATTTGGATAGTAATGGTTCAAAATCTCTGTGTATGAGAATCCTTTCTCAGCCATCACAGCGGCACCAACCTGGCATAATCCAACTCCATGGCCCCAACCAGCACCGTTAATGGTGAAATATTCTGTTTGACCATCAAAACTCTTCTCTACATAGAATGCCGAGCTCAACAAGTGGCTCTTCGACAATGCCTTTCTAATCAACAATTCCTTGCCAATCACCTTATGTCCCATTGTTCCGATGATATCAAGACGTGAAATTCTACCCGATTTTCCCATCGCAACAGGTTTCAACTCCGTAACCTTACCCACGTCGACACCAATCTTCTCCTTGATAAGCTGAGTAAGCTCCTCACGAGTATATTTCACACTCCAACGGAACATATCCTCCGTCGTCTTCTGGTCGTAAGCCTTTAACACACGACTCAAGATTGCGTAGTCTTTAGTTGCGCAATAGACATCTGTAGGAGGATTGTTGATCCAATCCTTCAAACTCATCGCATCACCTGTATGGTTGATATCTTTTGACGCCTCGACATTATCTCTAACCGGAATCAAATAATCATAATCCTCGTCAGTCCAGCAAGTTGAGAATTTCTCCGAGATTCCACCACAGCATTTAGAGAATCGTGCGTCACACACCTCTCCACCACTCTTTAGAATCATTCCCGCAGTCTCGTTGATTGCCTCGTCGACATTATTATCCGGATTCAATCCCTGATAACGCTGACAATGGTCATCGGAGCAGACATCGAAATCGTTGTGGCCCATGACATCCCAGATCTGGATCATCTCGTCGTCACAAACTGAGAATTTGGCTTTCTTATAAAAAGGATGCTGGCTTCTCGCTTTTCTCTGAAGCTGCGACACCAACCATGTACGCGAAATGATGGCATGAGCCTTCAACAACTCAAGCGGACACGTAGGTGCCATCTCTGAACCAATCACAGAACGGATGTACTCCTCAATATCCAAGTTGTTGACAACCTGCACTTTTCCATCCTCTTTGCCATGAATCTCAAGAATACCACGGTACGACAAAGTGTACTGCTCCTGCCAGTGGAAATCTGTTCCAATCTCCACATTCTGAAGCTCAAAATAACAATTTTTCTCGTCAGAAGGCACAAACTCCACTCTGTCGCCATTTTTCAAATCGGCAACAGTGATCGCGCATTCCTTAGAAGTAACTGTTGATTTCTCAATAACTTCATCCCCTATACAGATTTTGCAAACATACTCGCCAGAGAATCTTACTCGGACCTCCTTCGTCAACTGTATGCCTACTCTAACTCTATCAACCTCAGCCTTTGCGTGGCATCTGCGTAAATGATTAGTCATAAATATCCTTTTAATAGACGGTGCGAAATTAATCAAATTTTAATGCAAATATTCGTTCTTGTCACTTTTTTATCATAAAAATTCATCAAACCATTACATCAAAACAAGTTATAAAGAAATTGTGTAAATTTTCGGTTGGTATGCTTGGATTTTGCAGAGGTTTGAAATAAAGATTTTTGGGATAGACGATGAATAAAAAAATCTAAAACGAATCGTTGGATTCATCTCTTATTGCAATAATTCAAAAAAATAATTAATTTTGCAATCGGAAAATGTATAAGTACTAAAAAATACAACCTATGGAAAATAAGAAAAATAAATTTTTGACTGTCATTGAAAAAATGCAGAAAGACAAACGCGAATATTTGGCGGCAGTCAAAGCAGGAAAAACAGTTGCTGAAATGGAGAAAGGAGGTTTGAAATTTTTGAATGTTTGATTGTTTACCTTGAGATTGTATTTGTATAAATTAAAGAGTCTTAAAAGACGATAACGGGAATAAGGATGTAGCACAGACAATCAATGACAGAATTAAAAAGTATACCAGACAAAGAGTTAATTGAAACCATTTTAGATTATAACGGAGAGGAATTCCAAGCTCGTCTAACTGAAGTTATTCGTAAAACTAGATTCCATGAACACACCAAAATAAAATGTCTTCATTTAGCTGATGGAGCTGAAAATGAACCTGATTACAGAAATTTGGTTGCAGGTGCTCAAAAACTGTTAAAAAAAGCAGACGATGTTTGGATTATAACAAACTATGGAGGAATAGCGACAGCAGATTTTATTGTTAAATACGGTTCTCTACTTAAATACATTGACTTAAAAACTATAAATAGTCTTAATTCTCTTGAACAGTTGATCAGCAAACACAAAAACCAAGCAAGACGTTTCTTTATAAACGTAGCAGATGCTCATTGTGAACCAAAAAAATTTGCTGGTAAAGTAAGGAACTGCTTTCTTGAAAACGAAAGACTATCTGAAATAATCGTCTCCCAAAGAGGTAAAATGCTTTCTATAGACAGAAAAGCAATAGAAAGTAAAGATTATTATATGTGGGTAAGAAAACAATGGAAATAAAAAAACGAGAGCAATCGCTCTCGCTTTTTTTGGCCACATCGTATCAATGTTGGACCCCAGAGTGACGTTAACTCTGTAGACGGTCTTTTGACATCACAAAATTAAAGTTTTGTATAACAATTTCAAAACATTTAAATGGGAAATAAGAAAAAGCACACTTATTTTACTCGGAATCATCATGATTTTTAGGAATTTTAGTGATTTTCCTATGAATATCCGTACAATTCCAATCGTAACGAGGTAAAACTTCATGTCTTCAATAAAAAATAAAAAACAGCATATTACATTAATTGGGTTAGATTTCCTATTTTTGTAAAATATGGAGAAGATTTCAAAAATTTCGTCAATTGTAGCGTCGTCGAAATTGGCTAATGAGATCAAAGCTTTCGTCGACGGGAAAAAATCTAAGACAGACATCTATCTGCCAAACTGCTCTTTGCGTGCCGCTGTATCTGTCTATTTAGCACAACAAACCAACGTCTGCTTACGTATATGCGAAAATGAAGATAACGCCGGTTATCTTTATCAGGATGTGCGTAATCTGATCAATACGAATGCAGAAAAAGCCGACGGTTCGGTCGTTTTCTTCCCTTCACTCGACGGCAAGCAGCTCGACGATGATGGCCGCACCATCATGCGTACACGCGCTCTTGAGGCTATCGGAAACGTTAATAATCTGATGATTATCGCTTATCCTGAGTCGCTTTCGGCTTCTGTGGTGAGCCCGACGAAATTGAAGAGCGAATCTATCTCCATAAAGAAAGGCAATGAGTATGATATGGATACTCTGGCTGAGAAATTCTTCAAACTTGGTCTCACTCGTGAGGAATTTGTTTACCAGCCAGGACAGTTTGCCATCCGTGGCTGTATCGTCGATATCTTCTCCTACTCTTCTGAATTGCCTTACCGTATCGACTTCTTCGGCGACGAGGTTGATTCCATCCGTACTTTCGACACTACCAACCAGCTTTCCGTCGACACTATCGACGAATGTGTGATTGTGGGTAATGTGCTTAATGCCGACGGTGCAGAGAAGAAACATACGCTTATCGACTATCTGCCTAAGGATGCCCTTGTGGTGATGGACAATGAGGAGTATGTGCTCGGCATGATCGGTCATCGTGGTGCGGAGGATGCCGTCGCCAAACTTGAGAAGATGAAATCGATTAATTTCCATGGAGAAAAGCGTAAAGGTATCATTGCCGATGCGAATCTATCCCCCGTCTTCGCAAAGAATTATAATCTTCTTGCCGACTATATAAAGAAGCAGAAGGAGCTTTGTGGCTCTGTGCTGATTGCCACTGAAAATGCCCGCCAACGTGAGCGCTTGGAAACAATTCTTGAAGATTTGAAGATTGTCGACGGATATGAGTTCATCAACGGCACGCTTCATTCTGGTTTCTCATTCGAGAATGTCACTTTGCTCGTGGAGCATGAGATCTTCGGTCGTTACCATCGCTATCAGCTTACTAATAAAGATAGCCGACGTGGAAAAGAGGCGTTGACTCTCAAGGAGTTGAAGAATCTTTCCATTGGCGACTACGTGGTGCACGACGACTTCGGAATCGGTGTGTTCGGTGGTCTTGTTATGCAGCGAAACGGCAATGTTGAGCAGGAGATGGTGCGCATCAACTACAAGGATGGCGGACTTATCATGGTGAGCCTCAACTCACTGCATAAGGTCTCCAAATATCGTGGTGCTGATTCAGAAAATGTGAAGATCAGCAAGTTAGGCGGCGCGACGTGGAGCAATATCAAATTCAAGACTAAAGAGAAACTCAAGGATATCGCCCGTGACCTTATCCTCCTTTATGCTATGCGTAAGAAGGAGCAAGGCTACCAATTCAGTCCAGACTCTTTCATGCAGGCTGAACTTGAATCCAACTTTGAATTTCAGGACACTCCAGACCAGGCTAAAGCCACTGCCGATGTCAAACGAGACATGGAAAGTGCACGCCCGATGGACCGACTTGTATGTGGAGACGTGGGATTCGGAAAGACAGAGATAGCCGTCAGAGCAGCGTTGAAAGCAGCTTGCGACAACAAGCAGGTGGCAGTGTTGGTGCCTACCACTGTTTTGGCTTTCCAACACTACAAAACCTTCTCGCGTCGACTAAAGGATCTTCCTGTCAAAGTGGATTATCTTAGCCGTACTCGTTCGTCGGCCGAAACTAAAGAGGTGTTGAAGAAACTTGAGAAAGGTGAGATCAACATCGTCGTCGGCACACATAAACTGATCGGCAAGAGTGTGAAATTCCACGACTTAGGTTTGCTGATTATCGACGAGGAGCAGAAATTCGGAGTGACAGCGAAGGAGAAAATCAAGGAGATGAAAGTCAACGTGGATACACTAACACTGACTGCCACACCTATCCCTCGTACACTACAGTTCTCTCTACTTGGTGCGCGCGACCTTAGCGTCATCAATACCCCACCAGCCGGACGTTATCCCGTCGAAACACATCTTTGCAGATTTGACAAGGGAATCGTTTCGAAAGCCATCGAAGCCGAATTGAACCGTGGTGGACAGGTGCTTTTCGTCAACAACAACATCAAGGATCTCGATAATATCAAGCATTTCATCACAAGCGGAGTGCCTACAGCACGCGTCATCATCGCCCACGGAAGAATGAGCGGAGAGGAGATCGAAAGCGCGATGCTCGACTTCGTACAGCATGAATATGATGTGCTACTAAGTACATCCATCATCGAGAGTGGAATCGATATTTCCAACTGTAACACCATAATAATCAATAACGCACAGAATTTCGGATTGAGTGATCTTCACCAGTTGAGAGGACGTGTCGGACGCTCGGATATCCAAGCCTACTGCTACTTGATGGCTCCACCTATGGAAGCGTTGAGCGATGAGAGCCGCAAACGATTGGAGGCAATCACCACATACACAGAGCTCGGCAGCGGACTTAATATTGCCATGCGCGACCTTGATATTCGTGGAGCCGGAAACCTGCTTGGAAAAGAGCAAAGCGGATTCATTGCCGACTTGGGTTACGAGACCTACAAGAAGATTTTGGCAAGTGCAGTGGAAGAATTGCGTCAGAACGAATTCCACGAAATCTTCGCAGACGATCCGAATGCCAATAATGCCAACGAGATTTTGCGTACCGACTGTACTATCGAGACAGATCTATGTGCTTTGATTCCAGACGATTACGTAGAGAACGTCAGCGAAAGGCTATCACTATACCGTGAGCTTGATTCATTGCAGACAGAAGAGAATCTTGCAATGTTTGCCAAGAATCTAAAAGACCGATTCGGAGAAATTCCAGAGCCAGCAAAACAGTTGATGGCCATTGTCAGCATACGATTCATAGCCAACAACCTTGGTTTTGAGCGACTAACATTCAAGAACAACCACGTCACTGCATATTTCACGACAGACAAAACAGACCAATATTTCCAGAGTGAAATCTTCGGCAAAATCTTAGCTTACTTGCAGAGCCATGTGGAGAGATGTAAATTGGGAGAAAAGAAGGGAAAACCGGCATTCGAAATATTCGATGTCACATCGTTATCCGAATGCCGCTCAATACTCAGTGAAATCTTGAATCATTAAATGATCCGATTCACCTGCAACCATGTGAATTTATAGTATGAAAAACAGATAATAATCTTTACAACGTTCTGTGAGCATATTGCTGTATGCACTCAGGCACAATCATCGTATAATTCTTGTCACCAAGAAGTGTAGATGTAAGCAATAAATCCGCAGTTGTTCTGTTCGTAGCAAAAGCGATATTGTAGAGAGATGCAAGTCTAGTCAACGCAGAGACGTCATTTTGATGACCTTGCATTATCAAGTTGTCACAGAAGAAGATTAGCATATCAAGTTTACCCTCTGCAATCATAGCGCCAATCTGTTGG
The DNA here is from genome assembly GCA_002317115.1 of Candidatus Scybalocola fimicaballi. Lineage (GTDB taxonomy): Bacteria > Bacteroidota > Bacteroidia > Bacteroidales > Paludibacteraceae > UBA1723. The sequence goes on along the minus strand of DCIP01000172.1, from coordinate 1,164 downwards.
TCACCACCAAGAGGACCACTGAACAGACAAGTAACTTTATCTTTAAGCGGATAGATCAGCGTCGTCTTACTGTTTGTCTGCTCCACTAAAACGCTAATATTACCGATTAATTTTCCTGTTGTGCCTGTAGCATAGAGATTATGCTTAGACAGAGCGTCAGCGTTGTACTTAGCCCACTCCACAAGTTCACGTTTACGTGAATCATGAGCAACCAATGCGATGTTCAACTTTTCTTTCATAATCAATTCGTTTTAATAACTAATACTCAAATCGTCCAGTCTCCATTTCAATGCCATAAGGTAATTTCAGTTCGTTTCATTCACTAGACATATTTCAAATGCAAAGATACGCTTAAATTCTATATCCAAAAGCATTTTGCTACAAAATTTTAGAAATTTACATCAAATTGTTCAATACATTCAATTTTCACTTACAAAACGAACACATCAAACGCCTATTATTTTTTCATTCAGCATTTTGCATTGCCTTTCTTCTCTCCGCTCTATCCTGCGACTGAGCGCACGTCACACCACGTTTACGCATCTCCTTATTGCCACTCACATGGCCATTAGGAAACTTACCGTCTTTCTTAAAGAAGATATTGACGCCAAGCAAAAGAATGGCGACGCCAAGGAAAGCAACTGCGACAAGAATTGTTTTTAACATCTAATTACAATTAAGTTGATTATATCAAGCCTTATAAACCATTATCCCCACTCTATTTATATGATCTATAAATATCTTCCATAACTCTAAGACTCATTACGTTAATAAATGATAAGCAAATCAACATCTTATCTGCCGACAAAATTATCATTTTTTGCAACACAATCAAAACACAGGCTGAATTTCAATCGAAACTCAGCCTGTGGAATAACAAATAGATATAACAAAATTAGTTTTTCTCTCCCAATACACCAATCGCTTTCTTGTATTCCGACTCAGCGATCTTATACTGTGTCTTTGCCTCTATCAGATTACTTTCCGCTTGCTGCCATTGGCTCTGAGCGTCGAGCATATCAGTCAATGTGCAATAACCGGCGTCGTACTTGTCTCTCATGATTCGGAGATTCTCCGTAGCCTGGTCAAATCCAAGTTGGGCTGTCTCGATCAAATTGAATCCTGACATTACATTCTGAACTGCTTGTCTTGCCTGAATGGTGA
>DCIP01000188.1:3252-7096 GCA_002317115.1 Candidatus Scybalocola fimicaballi | reverse complement strand
AGCACGCTGTAGTTGTCGTAGCAGAGGGTGCAGGACAGCAGTTCTTCCAGGGTGAGCGTAAGAAAGATGCTTCAGGAAACGTACTTCACGAGGATATCGGTGTATTCATGAAGAATCAGATCACTGACTACTTCAAGAAGAAGGATATTCCTATCAGCGTCAAGTATATCGACCCAAGCTATATCATCCGCAGTATCCCTGCAAACGCTAACGACAGTAAGTTCTGCGAGCAGTTGACTCACAACGCTGTTCACGCTGCAATGGCAGGACGTACAGACTTCGTAGTCGGTTACTGGAACGGTTCATTCACATTGTTGCCAATCGAGGCTGCCACAGCACAGCGTAAGAAAGTCAACTTGGAAGGTGAGTTCTGGTGGAGCGTCGTAGAGGCTACAGGACAGCCATTAGAGATGAAATAAGTTTAGACACTATAATAAAGAGTGAGCTGATTCATTTTTTGAATCAGCTCATTTTTTATTTGTACTTTTGCTACATTTCAATTGGACATATCGTTCGATTGTTGATTCTTCAACAAAAGGCCCGTATTTGCCGGAATTATGTTAAATATCATTAAAATCCGCCAATATGTCCATAAAAAAACACAAAACATAGATTATATAGCGGAAAACTATATAATTTTGCCCTCGCTTACAAAGGAAGTTGTCTCCCCTACTTCCAACGTAATTAAATAAAATTTTACGGGGATTTAATAATTACTTAAATGAAAAAATTTTTACTTTCAGTAGCTGCATTGTTCAGCATGGCAACAGCATCTTTCGCACAGGAGCAGGGTGAGGATAGCGGATTCGGTTTGAAGCTTCATGCTGGTATCACTGGTGCAAAGTATGGTTCAGTTAAGATGGAGGGCGACTTTATGGGCTTTGACCTTGGTGGTGGAAGCGATTGGGTTGAGCCAGGTGAAGGAGTAAAGAACAAGCCATTGTTCGGAGCAAGCATTGACAATCGTTGGTATGTTGCTAACCCAGGTAATTTCGGTATCGGTATCACAGCTCGTTGGTTGGACCTAAGTATCGGTAAGACTACATTCGAAGATGAGGTAGCTGCAACAGGAATTAAGGACGTCGAGACTATTGAGTCAAAGTGCACTAACGTACAGGTAGGTATGATCATGCCAGGAGTCGTTGGTACATACTACTTGGGCAACGAAATGGCTATCGACGCATTCTACACATTAGGACCAACAGTAGGTGTATACGCAGTTAAGGCTGGTGACGAGTACGATGACGCTTCATTCGAGTTTGGTGTTTCTCACTTCGTAGGAGCTGCATTCCGTTACAAGGTATTCCAGGCTGGTGTTGAGTACAACATTGCTAGATTGAAATCTCAGGACTGGGGTAACGACGACGAAGAGGACGAAGAGGATCCATTTGGTATCATGGACAGTTTCTCTATTGACACAAAGACAAAGAGAGACAACTTCCGTATCTTCCTAGGATTCAAGTTCTAATTGAAATCCATACAAAAAAAATAAAAGCGAGTCGAAAGGCTCGCTTTTTTGTTTTAGAATTATATTAAAAGAATCATAATGAACCGTAATTTATATATACTTGCATTCCTCCTATCTTCCTTTACAAATATCTTGGCTGAGACTCCTGTGTTTCAACCGAAATCCATCAAGGAGATTGATTTCGAGAAGAGTAGCAAATTGTTTGATTCTGCGATTAAAAAACTTTCGGATTACAAAGATAAGGTAGTATTCACAAAAGAAGAAGCTCTTGTTTTGGACGAAACAAAAGAGTCTTTTTGGCAAGTCCACGGAGGAGGTTGCAGTTGGCATTGTGGAGGTGGACCATCTTCTGTCGAAGCATCAAGTTGCTTAAAAAGCAATGGGGAAATTAATTACGAAGGCAAAAATGCCCACGACCTTAACTATAAGAATGCTTGGGTGGAAGGTGTCAAAGGTTATGGTATTGGAGAATACCTCAAATATAAATTCGACGTTTATGCACCAAGAATCACAGAAATCATCGTGGTAAATGGATACGTAAAGAGTCAATCCGCATTCCAAAATAATTCACGAGTAAAGAGGTTGAAGGTCTACTATAACAATAAAGCAGTTGCCATTCTTGAGTTGAAAGACATTATGGGAGAACAGAGATTCAAAATCGGAACGCTTGGCAATTACAGAAATGTGGAGACTGGTGAGTTTGACAGCAATGCCTCAGACTGGGAATTGAAGTTTGAGATTCTCGACGTCTACAAAGGAGACAAATACGACGACACTGCCATTTCCGAAATATACTTTGATGGCATAGATGTCCATTGAAATTTTACATCACATACGCCAATCCAGCTGTTACCAAACAGAATGGGATGCTTAGGATGGTAGTCCATTTCAAGTCAGCTCCTAAATAATAGAGCATACAGGCTGAAAATACAAGGTTGAAGACGGAATTGACAGCAATAGCCTCAACTCCCAAGTCGGCTGCAAAGTAGGCTCCAGCCAACGTAACACAAATAAGGTAGATTAGCAGGTCGATACGGTGGAATCCGTGAGTGAGAAACGCAGCCTTTATCCCCAACACAAGCAACACTGCTGCGTGGATCAGGAAAAGTGGACAAAGGGCGTTTTTTATCACTTCAAACATAACAATCTATTTTTGGGAGTCTTATTTCTGTTGCTGTGCGGCAAACGCCATAGCATACAATCTCATCTGCTTGATCATCGCCAACATACCGTTGGAACGAGTCGGAGTAAGGTGCTCCTGCAAACCAATCTTATTGATGAAATCCAACTTGGCATCTATGATCTCCTGAGGCTCGTTGCCCGACAAAATATACACAAGAATAGATACAATTCCGTTGACAATCTCAGTGTTGCTCTCACCCTGATAGTAAACCTTACCGTCGACAAGCTCTGCATTCACCCACACTTTACTCTGGCAGCCTTCAATCAAGTGGCTGTCATCCTTGTAACGAGCGTCGATTCCCGCACCGTCGTTACCCTTATCTATAATCAACTGGTAAATATCCAACCAATCATCTGAGAATGAGAATTCTTCAATGATCTCCTCTTCTCTTTCGTCAATCAAACTCATTTCTTCTTTCTATTAAACATTGACGCCACTCTCACCAATCCGGCTACGAATGAATCAATCTCTTCCTTTGTGTTGTATAAAGCAAACGATGCGCGCACCGTTCCTTCAATTCCAAAATGTTGCATCACCGGTTCAGCGCAATGATGACCTGTGCGGACTGCGATTCCCAACTTATCCAAAAGTGTTCCGACGTCGTACGGATGAATATTGCCAACCAAGAACGATACCAATCCGCTCTTCTGGTCATTCTCACCAATGAATCTCATTCCATCGATCTCCTTCATCTTCTCCTCCGCATAGATACGCAACGACTCCTCGTAAGCATGGATCTCATCCATACCGATTGCAGAAACATAATTGAGTGCCGCAGCCAAAGCAGTCGAACCAATATAGTCGGGAGTTCCAGCCTCAAACTTAAATGGCAACTCATTGAATGTTGTGCCAGAGAAATGGACATTCTTGATCATCTCACCACCACCCTGATAAGGAGGCAGTTTATCAAGCCACTCCTCTTTGCCGTAAAGGACGCCGATACCTGTCGGACCGTAAACCTTATGACCTGAGAAAACGAAGAAATCCACATCCATCTTCTTGACATCCACCTTAATATGCGGAGTAGACTGAGCACCGTCGACAAGGACAGGCACATTATGAGAGTGCGCAATCTTCACAATCTCCTCCACTGGGTTGACAGTACCAAGAGTATTGGATACGTGAGCCACAGAGATAAGTTTTGTACGAGATGTAATCAACTCCTCAAGTTTCTCAATCTGAAGATGTCCACG
>DCIP01000188.1:0-3130 GCA_002317115.1 Candidatus Scybalocola fimicaballi | reverse complement strand
TCGACGCACTGGCTTCTCACGAAAGAGTCAGCCACAAGGTTGATAGCCTCAGTAGTGCCACGAGTGAAGACAATCTCACATGACTTCTCTGCTCCGATGAATTTCTGCACCGTCGCACGAGCCTCCTCATGAGCGACAGTAGCAGCCTGGCTCAAGAAGTGGACACCACGATGGATATTGGCATTTTGAGTGGAATAGTTGCCGACAATAGTGTCAAGCACCACCTGCGGCTTCTGTGTTGTGGCCGCATTATCGAAATAAATCAATGGTTTTCCGTAGATTTCTTGTCCCAGAATCGGAAAATCCTTGCGTATTGACACTATATCTAACATCTTCATTTCGTTTTTCGGAGTGCAAAATTACAAATTTTAATTCATAATTCACAATTCACAATTCATAATTGTCGGAGGAAGCCATATCGCATACTTTGCCAAATCTATGCTTTTTACATAGATTTGGCAGATTATAAACTACTATTAATTGCCAAATCTGTACTTTTTCACATAGATTTGGCAGATTATAAAATATTATCCATACCTTTACATTTAAAATACAGTAACTTATGAAAACACTTATAGGAAGAAAAAAAGAAATTCAAATAATAGAATCTTGTTATACATCGGCACAATCCGAATTCGTAGTTGTATATGGAAGACGACGTGTAGGCAAAACATTTCTAATTAACCAAACACTAAAAAATAGATTTGCATTCTGTTTTGTTGGCGGACATAGATTAAATGAAGGGGAACAATTAAAAGCATTTTCAATGGTTCTAAAAGAATACAGTCAATCCACGTTTAACCCACAACTAAACTCATGGGCAGAAGCATTCGAAGCGTTGAAACAATATTTGAAAAGCATTCCGTCAGGAAATAAAAAGGTGATATTCATTGACGAAATGCCATGGATTGACACTCCAAAATCAAAATTTATTGATGCATTAGAACAGTTCTGGAACGGATGGGCTGCCTTGCAAAACGATATTTTTTTGATTGCGAGCGGTTCTGCAACTTCATGGATGGCAGATAAACTTTTTGTAAACCAAGGAGGATTATATAATAGGATAACACATCAAATCTATCTGCGTCCTTTCAATTTGAATGAAGTGGAAGAATATCTATTAAACAAAGGATGTACTTGGGACCGTTATCAAATACTTCAATCATATATGACTTTTGGAGGAGTCCCATTCTACTATAACCTGCTAAATACCAACAACAGTCTCGTCCAGAACATAGATGATTTATTCTTTTCTAAAAATGCCAGACTACGTAACGAATTTGATGAATTATATAATGTTCTGTTTAACTCTGCAGATAAATACATTTCTATTGTAAGCGTACTTTCTGAAAATAGGATGGGCTTGACTCGTAATGAAATTTTGCAAAAAACTAAAATTCAAGGAGGTGGACTGACAAAAATGCTGGAAAACCTTGAGAAATGTGATTTCATAATTAGTTTTTCCCATTATAACCACAAAGTGAAAGATTCTGTCTATAAACTTTCTGATATGTACACGTTGTTCTTTCTAAAGTTTATCAAAAATGACAAATCAAAAGATTCCAAATTTTGGACACACAACTCTAACAGACCATCTATTTCTTCATGGTATGGACTTACATTTGAACTTATATGTCTACTCCACTCAGATCAAATAAAAAAAGCTCTTGGCATTTCAGGAATGGCCACTAGCATAAGCACTTGGCGAGATTCTGACTCGCAAATTGACTTGATTATAGAAAGAGCCGACCGTATGATCAACTTGTGTGAAATTAAATTCTCGGTATTGCCATACACAATTGATAAAGAATATCGAGAGCACCTGATCCAAAGAGCCGCACTATTTAAAGACGCAACAAAAAACCGTAATGGTATTTTACAGACATTCATCACAACATACGGAGTCACTCGAAATCAAAATTCAAGTTTCATAAACAACCAAATCACAATGGACTCTCTTTTTGAAAATATTGATTAACAATTTATTAAAATCGTATTTTGCCAAATCTATACTTTTTACCGAGATTTGGCAGATTACAACACACTATCCGTTGCCAAATCTCGCAATTCTAAATAGATTCAGCAGATTTATACAACACAAGTTTTGCTAAATCTATCAATATTGTAAAGATTTAGCAAAATATAACCTTAATATTACGCTAAATCTTTTTGAATGTAAAACAAAAAAGACGCGAAATTTAACTTCGCGTCTTCATATATTATGGGTTCACGCCTTCTGTAAAGAGACGTTGCACACCACATCTCTACTTCACCAAATTAATGTCGTAAGGAGTAATCTGATAAACGAAATAATTCAACCAGTTGGAATAGAATAAGTTGGCATAACTTCTCCACCTTACTTGAGGTCCCTTGTCTGGATCATTATCCTTATAGTAGTTGACAGGCATCTCTATTGGCAACTCCTTCGCCAAGTCACGTCGGTACTCAGCGTCGAGAGTATATGGCTCATACTCTGGATGACCAGTCAAGAAAAACTCCTTACCATTGTTTGCCATCATCATGTATAGACCCTGCACGTCGCCCTCTGCAAGAATCTTCAATTCAGGCACAGCCTCAACATCTTTTCTATCCAATGTGCAGTGGCGGCTATGCGGAACATAGAATGTATCGTCGAAACCACGGAAAATAGGGTTCAACGGTTCAAGGATCTTATGCTCAAACACTCCGAAGATCTTGGAATCCGTCATCACTTTGTTGATACCATAGAAATGATACAACGCGGCAAACGCACCCCAGCAAACGTAAAGTGTGGATGTGACGTGTGTACGGGCCCAGTCGAAAATCTCAGTCAACTCTTTCCAGTATGTCACCTCCTCGTAGTCCATAAACTCAAGTGGGGCTCCGGTGATGATCATTCCGTCGTACTTCTGAGTCTTAAGTGTCTCAAAACTCTTATAGAAGGCCATCATGTGCTCGATAGGAGTATGCTTGGATGTGTGGCTTGAAATCTGCATGAACTCAATCTCTATCTGCAAAGGTGAGTTAGACAACAGACGGATCAAGTCAGTCTCCGTCGTAATCTTAATCGGCATAAGATTAAGTATGACAATCTTCAATGGACGAATATCCTGGTTGGCTGCCTCAATCGAGTCTTTGACGAATATATTTT
>DCIP01000007.1 GCA_002317115.1 Candidatus Scybalocola fimicaballi | reverse complement strand
TGGCTGCTTACGCTTAGGCTCTGCCTTGTAGCAGTGGATACTTCTGTAGTCCATCATGTAAGAAGAGCCGACCAACTGAGATAGAGCAGCATTGTTTCTATAAATCAATCTGCCCATTGTCTGACTTGCAGATGCTCTCTGAACACTATCCACAGCAGCAGCCTCTGTTCCCCACCAACCTGAGTTGTACTCGACACTCTCTGCTACTGGATTCTCGTAAAGAATAGTACCGTCAGCTGTGGAAAGAGTAACGAAATAACTCAAATCTTTATGCATGAACGCACAAGCAAATCCCGGATGTGGACGATGATGACCCTCTTTAGGAGTGCTGCTCCATCTTGCATATTTATGTCTTGGATCAAAACGATCAACCTCGATTGGAAAGGCCTCATGAAAATTGGAAACATTGATGATCAAATCAGCACCTTCCCTGTTCAACTGGTTTGTTATTGTCTTGCTGCTGATGTTTACATTATTAAAAACAACACTACCCGATCTTGAAATCTCTCCATCTTCCAATATTGCGTATGTCTTAGGACCAATAGGAATCTTCACCTGTGGATATGACGAGTGAACGAATGTTCCCATCTTCTGTCTGTCAGTACCCTGTGCAAGAGCTGAAAAAGAAACTGCAGCGGCTGCAGCGCACATAAGCAATTTTTTTATCATATACATTGTATTTAATTTTTTCACATGAACATGCACAAATGTATAATATGTCTACACATTATACAACAAAAGTACTTTTAAATAATGTTAATTCCCCATAAGGGAATCATCCACCACAACATTATTAAAAATAATTGTAGAGACGCACTGTGCGGTACGCCTCTACTGAATGTTTTTTCCAACAGATCAATTTGAAGTCGCAAACTTGTATCCGTACTGAAGATTGGCCTTCATATAATTTTCGAATGCTCCGTCATATTTTCCAACAGACTTTAATCCATTAGGAGTCTCTTCTAATACTTCAGAATATTCTGATTCCGGATTATAGATGTAAAGTTTGTCTTTTGTCTTCAACATATATTTCTCATTACTACCAAAAAATACGGTATCTCTCTCTGATCTCGCAAGGTCAATTCCATATCCAATATAATTCTTATAGTCGATTCCAGAAAGAGCGAGCATCGTCGGCAACACGTCATACTGGACACCCAACGTCTCATCCACTCTTGGCTTAATCTCAGGATGGTTGAAAATAAGCGGAATATGATTGCCTGCCAAAATATCAGGCACATAGTTTCTTCCATGGTCTGCAACGAAAACAAACAAAGCGTTCTTTCCCCACTCCGTGTTTCTTATCCTTGTGTATAACATCTTCAACTGCGCATCAGCAAAATACACAGCCGACTCTTCTTCTGAAAATCCATCCTTATGATATTCTTCAGGAATCGAGTATGGAGGATGGTTGGAACATCCATACACCACACTCATCGTCTTCTTCACTCCTGAAGCAATCAAAGAATCTGTCTTGCGAATAGCAAAATCAAACACATAATCGTCGGGAGCTCCCCAACTTTGACTTCTGTATTTCTCAGAGTAATCATCCAGACAATATCTGTACTCAAACGGATTTGCCTCAAAGAATCCATACACATTGTCAAATGTCGATGTGTGCGGAATGAAGAACTGTGTTGTATAACCCTCATGGCGATATGCCGTGGAGTCCACAGTCCTTTTCCTAGGAGCCTTCTGCATTGAATGGAAATTGCTAAATGTAGGAGCCGAACTGAATGTTCCACACATTCCTTTCTGCGTGATAGCTCCAGCACTGTAGAAATTCTTGTATGACAACGACTGTTGGTAAAGCGAGTCGAGGAACGGTGTTATAACCTTTGGATAACCAAACTCTTTCATACACTTGGCACTAATACCTTCCATAAGGACTAGAATAACATGCTTGTTCTCCTTAATACAGTTAGCGTCCGCCTCATGAGGATAATTCTGGTATCTCATCGCTATCTTCTTCGCCGTTCCAAGCTTCATGTACTTGTAGACATCCTTGCCTTTTGATGCCTGAAGCCCTGATTTCTCTATATAAAAGAAATCATTCATCGCGGACAAGTTGAGCAATAGTTGGTCGCTATACTCCGCATAAGAAGTGTTAAGAGGATTTCCAATGAATTTCTGGATTTTCTTGATATGCTTCTCTTTAGGTTTGCTTCGGCCTCTGATTCCACACACCATAAGCAACGCAAAACCTACCAATATAAGCACACTGACGACACGGCTCTGCTCGCCGTCTTTCACATATCTCTTAAACAAGAAATATAGCCAATAAACAAATCCTATACAATAGGCAGTGCTTAGCAGAAATGCGACGATATATGTGCCAGACACCATCATGTCCAATACCTCTGTTCCCAATCCTAAAGCTTTGACGCCTTCATAATTGATGTTGGCAAACTGGTACTTCACATAAACAATATTCGCACAACAAACTGCAACTTCAAGGAAATAGATGATAGCTGTAATCCAGAAACCTATCTTGGACACAATCTTGCTCTCCTTGCCTATTATACTCTGAATGCCCAACACAAGTGTGACGGGCACCAACGCTATGAGCGAAACATGATCGTCGTATATTATACCACGTCTAAAACACTTGAAATACTCATAGAATGTTGTGTTATCTCTCAATGCGACAGAACAATATATCAACTGTATTCCGCGAATGATAGCAAATGCCAGAAGAGCGGATAGATGAGAGAACAATACAAATTGCCAGTAACTGACCGATTTATGTTTTTTCATTCAAATATGACTTTTTGCGACGGCAAAAATAAACATTTTTACTTTTACCAGCAAATCATAAAGGCACAACTCATTTTGCTATTATTGGATGATTCATATTTTTTTCGCACATTTGCCAAAAGAAAACTTATAGCACATGAGATCATTCCTATATATTTTGGCTATACTGCTGTTGGCTCTTCCTTTCAATACTTACGCCAACTCTGTCGACGTCGCACAAAATACCGCAAAAAAATATTGCAAGAACCCGTCATTGAGGATTACGGGGGTAAAACCTTCGTCGGAATTACGTTCTGCGGCATCGGGGGATCCGTCGTACTTTATTTTCTCCGGCGACGCGGATAAATTCTGCATAGTCTCTGCCGACGGTGATAAAATCCTTGGCTACGGCGACAACTACTCCGACGAGCTTCCGTCGCAACTCCAGGCTGTGCTGGATACATACGCGACGTCGCAACAACCCATCTCTGAATTGAGAAGCGCGAGAGTGAGAGAGGATATCCCTGCTTTCATGGACGTGGTCTACAGCACCCGTTCGCCCTACAACATCTACATTCCAAGACGCGAGGGCTCAGGGCCTCCCGTCGGCTGTGTGCCTGTGGTGATGGCTCAGATATGCAAATACTATGAGTATCCATCAAAACTATTGGATGACATTCCCGGTTACGGACACTACTCCGCAATCAAAACCGATTCTTTGTATATAATCGAGGGGCAGGTCGCTGAGGGCAGGACCTACGACTGGAGCCTCATCCTCAACCATTACGAGAAAGACACCACAGAGGCTCTCAACAATGAGATTGCCAAACTGATGTGGGACTGCGCGAGAAGCGCCGAGACTAAGTTTGAGCAAAGCGGTAGCGCAGCCCTCTCCTCAATGGTCCCATACGCTATGTGCCATTTCTTCGGATACAACAGCGATTCTATAAAAAGCCTGACAAGAAGCAACTTCCATAAGGAGGATTGGCTCGACATTATCCACGAAGAGTTGAGCAAAAAACGCCCGATTTATATGTCCGGCTCTTCCTTTCACGAAGGTGGGCACGCTTTCGTCTGCGACGGTTTTGTTGACGGGTTCCTGCATATCAACTGGGGGTGGAACGGCTCTTTCAACGGATATTTCGACGTCGACATACTGGACAACAGGCATAACCGTGATCTTGAGCAGACAACCCCTGACAACGGTTACTCTTTCTACCAATCAATCGTGATAGGGTTCGTGCCAGGTGTTGGAAAAACAATAATCGAGCGTCCACAGTCGTCAAGCGCCATCATCCATGCAAAGGAGGATGGTATCTCCGTCAGCACAAGGTATAGAGCCTCCGACAATGGTCTCATGATCTACCCGACAGTGAACATCTACAAGAATGATGCCGATGAAAATAAATCCTTCACTCTTGGCTATGCCGACTCAAATGGCAAAATCCTGTTTATGGAAAACGGAGAGTCCGACTTCTTCAATTTCAACAGCATTACCTTGAAAGCCGGAAAGGAACTCGACTCGTCGTATCTTGGCAAAGATTTGACTCTCTACGTCTTGGAATCAGACAGCAGTGATTTCGAGACTCTTATACAAGACTCTATCTACGACTGGTGGCAACTATCTGGAGATTATGATCCTATCATCGTCAGAATTCCTGAATCGATCGAGAATAGCAACGACATCATCATACCTACAGTTGTTTTCACGGGCAATTATGCCGACTCGTCTGTCACTCTCAACATTGAATTCCAAGCTGAACGACCAATTGGAAGCATGCGATACTACGCTTTGGGAATTGTGGTGGACGGCGACACTTTGATGTCGAATTTCAAATCAGATTTCCGTGAGGCTGACAACTTGACGATTCCAATCAGCAGACTCTTCAAAAAACCTGACATGGACAAAGAGATGACTATGATTGTGTTGCAGACTGATCACCTTACAACAGGATCTTCTCTCAACAAAAAAGAGTGGACAGAGTGTAAAAACTATGAGCCTGTAAGCTTCAAACTGTCCGACTGTGTGGTTTTGGCTAAAGAGATTAAGGTGGACACTGTGACACATACCACAATGGGCAGAACTCACAGATTCGAGATTACTTTCAACAATCCAAGTCAGTTCGAGTTTTATGACGCCGTTTATTTAACTGTGGATGAGTACCATTCTGGCCTTATGCTCGACATTCCTGCAGGTGAGACTAAAAAAATAGTGTTTGAGCATGAGTTGCCAATCCTGACCAAATACATAAATGGCATTTTCGGAGTATTCAACAACGACATTATAGCAGAGCTTAAATTCACAAAGGATACATTCAGCCATGTGTTCTATGGCATGGATGGCATGGACGAAAACACCATCGTCCTTGATCTTTTGAATGTCACCAACAAAGAGTACGAGAACACTTTCATGCTACGCCTAAGCAGTGACAGCGTCAACAGCCAAGAGATAACCGTAAAACCGGATGAGGTGGCACGACTCAACTACTCTCTTCCCGTCATCAAACAAGACACCGACATCATCCAGCTCAACCGTATAGCCTATACCATCTATGACAAGGATTTCACAAATCTTGGAAGTGTCAACCCGCTTCCTTACTTCGGCAAGATTGCTCAGGACTTCGATGACGACGGAAATAAAACCATTTCCATCAGATTGACTCCTAACAATCCAGAAGAGATGAGCCCTATAATTGTCGGTGTGACGTCGGATCCGGAAAAAACAAAATCATACGAGAGACTGGTATACACTCCGGGGCCTGACGAGACAAGCATCTCCGTCAAGTTTAAGCTGAGCGACTATTACAGGAGTAAGAATCCGAAATATTTAGGTCTTTGCAAAAAAGACGGCTCTTTCTATGCCTATATGGAATTGACGTGGGATGATCAAAACTCAGTGGAAGATATCCCTGCAAGCGAGCTATCTGTTATTGCTGTCGACGGGGGTGTTTGGATCTCTTCCGACGTCGATATTCCGTCGTTGCCAATCTATAATGTGGAGGGAAAACTTATAAAGGCTGTGGAGATTAAATCAAGTTCAACTCTGTTTGTGCCACTCGGGAAAGGCGTCTACATAGTAGAGGATAAGAAGGTTATAATTCGTAATTCGTAATTCAAAATGGAAGAGATTGCAATTCAGACAGACGAGAAATTTATGCAGATGGCATTGAAGGAAGCGAAGAAGGCGTTGGCAGAAGGCGAAGTGCCGATCGGTGCTGTGATTGTCTGCGCAGGCAAAGTCATAGCCTCAGCCCACAACCTTACCGAGACTCTCCACGATGTGACAGCCCATGCGGAGATGCAGGCCATCACAATGGCAGCCGACTATCTTGGCGGCAAATACCTTACCGACTGCACTCTCTACGTCACTGTGGAGCCGTGTGTGATGTGCGCCGGAGCATTAGGTTGGAGCCAGATAGCAAGGGTGGTGTTTGGAAGTTCGGACGAGAAACGTGGATTCCAGAAATTCGCTCCAAACGCTCTGCATCCCAAAACCGTCGTCGCATCGGGGATTCTTGAAAACGAATGCACGACCTTGATGACTGATTTCTTTAGGAAAAAACGATGAAAATATAAATTCACGAAAACCCACGGTTGGCACCGTGGGCTAAGGTATGTCACCCACTACGTGGGTTTGAGGTACTAACCTGAAACTTGAAACCTGAAACCTGAAACTAATCAAACAGCGTAGGTGATTCAGCATACTGTTTAGCCATAA
>DCIP01000108.1:5303-6034 GCA_002317115.1 Candidatus Scybalocola fimicaballi | reverse complement strand
TGTGGAACGCTCGTTTGCATGGCTTGAAAATTTTAGAAGACTAACTATTGATTACGAATTTTACTCTGAGTCTTCTGTCGCAATGATTCAATTAGCCTTCTGCTTTTTGATCCTTAACAAAATTTTCCACTAAAATTTAAACAGCTTCTAATTCAGTTGTCCATTATTCTTTATTTCATTGATGTTTTCCAAAATCTTGGAATCCGGATTCTCTATATTGTCGACGGCAATATTGAAAATCTCAGTTGCGATCGGCTGTAGTCTGACGCCGTCCCACGTCGTCGCCTTATTTTCTTCCGAATGTATGAATTCGACTATTGGTTCATACTTGTCGAAGATGTAGTGGAAACTGAATTGCAACGTGTAGCATCTGATGTACAAACATTTATCTGCGACGTCGTATGACGCTTCGTCTGCCAATCTGCGGTCTGCCACCCATAATGAGAAAAGATAGGTGGCCTGACGTTTGATATGGCTATACTTTACAATCTCTTTGAAGGTCTTTTTCTTGGCTGCGGCATTAAGAAGATTCACTGCCGCAAGATTCAAGAAAAACTCGTCCTTGTTTTGAGGATCTTTTCCGTGGATGATATCTAACGATTCCTGGATAATATCCAGTGTTATTTCTGACATTTGGCAATCTCGATTATCACATCCATTGCGGCTTTCATCGACAACACTGGCACATACTCTGTGTTGGAATGGAAATTGTGTCCGCCGGCAAACAGGTT
>DCIP01000108.1:0-5218 GCA_002317115.1 Candidatus Scybalocola fimicaballi | reverse complement strand
GTGATATCCAAAGTCTTCATCGCATTAATCGCTCTATCCACAACGTGTGGTACCTTTTCGATCTCCTGCTTCATATTGGCATACTGGTCTCTGATTTCAAGCTCTACTTTGCCTTTCTTATAGTGTGCGTTCAATGCGTCTACCACTCGTTGCAAATATTCTTTTCTATCAGCAAAACTCTTTTCGTCGAAGTCGCGTATGATAAGATTGATTACTCCTGATGTTACGGAAGATTCCATTCCAGTGACGTGGAAAAAGCCTTTGTATCCGTCTGTTGTCTCTGGAGTCTCATCTTCAGGTAGCATATTCAAGATGTCGGAAATTAGGCGGTTGGCATTCACCATCTTTCCCAATGCGTATCCTGGATGGATATTGTGGCCTGTGATCTTGATTGTTGCGGCTGCTGCGTTGAAATTCTCGTACTCGATCTCTCCAAGTCCACCACCATCTAATGTATAAGCGAAATCGGCTCCGAATTTCTCCACGTTGAAATGGTCCGCTCCCTCTCCAATCTCTTCGTCTGGAGTGAAGGCGACGCGGATCTTTCCATGCTTAATCTCAGGATGCTGAATCAAATATTCGGCTGCAGACACGATCTCTGCGATTCCGGCTTTGTCGTCGGCTCCGAGTAGGGTAGTGCCGTCGGATGTGATGATTTCCTCTCCGACGTAGTTGTTGAGTTCTTTATACTCTTTGGCACTTATCTTGATTCCAAGATTCTCGTTGATGACGAGGGTATCACCTTCAAACTTTACCACCTGTGGCTTGACATTGGCTCCTGATGTCTCCGGACTTGTGTCCATGTGGGCGATGAATCCGATTGTAGGAGCGTCGCAATCACAGTTGGCAGGGATAGTTGCTGTGACGATGGAATGACGGCTGATATGGATATCTTGTAGTCCAATCTCTTCCAATTCGTTTGCTAATGTCTCGGCAAAATATCCCTGAGATGCTGTCGACGGTGTTGTTCCTGTGCTCTCGTCAGACTGTGTGTCTATTTTTACGTAGTTGAAAAAGCGTTCAACTAACTTATTTAGATTGTTGTGCATATTTTATCTAATTAGAAATGCTGAATGCTAAATGCGAAATAATTGATGATATTCTGCATTTAGCATTCTTATTTGTTTCTTAATCCAGTTTGTCGCTCACCCTACGGGTTCGCGATGGGGAAGGGGCAAGGGCTACCGCCCTTTGCAATCCTTAATATTTAAGACTAAATTTTCTCTGCGTCTGAAGTTTTGATCCAAGCACGGTGTCCGCCGCTTGTCTCAATCTCATACCACTCTTTCTCCTGTCTCTTGACCATCACTTTTGTTCCTTCGTGAAGTACCAATGCGTCAGTGGCATTGTCCTTTGGTGAACTCTTGGCTGTCACTGATGGAGTGAAAATGATAGCGTATTCGTGAGCTGTAATCTTCTCTTTAGCGCTCTTTGCGCAGAAGAAGCTGACAATGCAGATCAAGAATGTCAGGATTGCTCCGATGAATCCGATCTTGCGTAGTGCCATCACTTTGACGTATAGGTAGAGTGAAGCTCCCACCAATGTTAGCAGGAAGAAGATGATAGACATTCTTGCCCATGCGTTCGAACTGTATAGGTCGACAAAACTGCGTGCCCACTCTGAGATGGCAAGTTGGTCTACTACTGATTCGTCCTTGTCTACTGTCTGAAGCTTGGCTAACTCAAGATTACTCTTGATATCGGCGTCGCTCGGATCCAACAGAATGGCTCTCTCGTAATTTAGAATTGCAGGAGCAATTTTGCCTGTCTTGTAATAAGCGTTACCTAAATTATAGTAAAGAGCTGCACTCTCTTGCGTCTTCAATAAATCTTCATATTGGGAAATTGCCTCTTCAAATTTGTTGTTGGAGTAGGCTGCGTTTCCATTTATGATTCTGCTGTCTGCCGCTGCCCATACACTGAATACAGATAGCGACAATATGATTGATAGAACTATTTTTTTCATTGTCTTCATTTCTTAACCTCCTCTTCAATGCTGTTGATTAGAGCGATTGCGTTCTCATAAATCTCTTTTGGCGACTCCTTGACTGCAGCCGGAGCGAAACGGGCAAACTGGCAAGTGTCAAGAATCTTAGAGAAACTGTTGATTGTCTCTTCCTTCAAACCTTTTTCCTTCAAGATCTCTTCCATCGCATCTTTGTTCTGCTGTGCCAATGGAATATTGAACTTATCGCCTACGAAACCTGTGATTGCTTTGATTGTCTCGTCGTAGAACGACTTCAAATCCTCTTTATCCAAGAATGATTTTGCTGTAGCCAATCTCTTCAATGCCTGCTTGTTGGCTTTCTTCTTCTTCATCAATGCGACGTTGCTGTTCTCCTCTGCCAATTTTCTTAGGAAGAAGTAGGCGATGATAAACAATACCAATGGAATGATGAACCATAGGTAGAATGCCATAGAACCGAACAAGTAGTCGTCTTTTGGAGTTGTGTTCAAATCCTTTGTGTTGATGAAGCGGATATCGTTTGTTCCGATATACTTGATGCTCTCCTTATTTGAGAAGCTGGAAACGACAGTCTGGTTGTCTGCTGTCTCTGCTCCCTTCTCCACGTTGATCTTGTACTCTGGAGTCTTTAGCGTCTTATATGACTTGCTCTTTGTGTCAAAGTAGCTGAATTCTGCCGACGGAATCACATACTCGCCAGGGTAACGTGCGATAGCAAGATACTCAATCTCCTTTGATCCGTTGAGTCCCGCGTCTGACGCCTTGATCTTTGATGTGATCTTAGGATCGTATAGTTCGAAGTCAGTAGGGAACTTGATCTCTGGATTCTTGGCGTACTTTAAGTTTCCGCTACCGTTGATCTTAACCTTGATGTTGATTGCGTCATTTGTCTTGTATCCATCCTCTGGAGTGATTGATGTGTTCATTGTGAATGAACCAACAGCTCCACTGAAATCAGCAGGCTTTCCATTTTTTGGCAACTCCTGTACATTGATCTTAACTGATGGAATAGTTAAATTCTTTTTTAGTTCTCTTACAGAAGTGAACATGTCGCCGAAGAATCCGCCACCGCCACCTTGTACACGTACCTGCACAACAGCTGTGACGTTTCCTTTCTCCAACTCCTGATTGCCACTCTTCTGTGGAATCAACACACACTGCTTTAGAATATATGTGTTGTATACCTTGCCATTTACGTTCTCTTTGCTCTGACGCTGTGCTTCTGGCACCTCGATGTCCTGAGAGATAAATCCTTTGTATTCTGGCAATTTGTAGTCGTCAAAACCACGTAGAGGAACTCGGTAGTACACTTTTGTTGTGGCAATAAACTGCTCCTGCTCGTACATCTTTGTCTTCGACACCTCAGTACGGATGAACAAATCATTGTCGCTGATTGTTGTGCTATTGCTTGAATTCTGAACCTGGGAACCTTTAGCTCCTTGGTTTACATTCTCTTCTCCTTTGATTACCTTGATAACCAACGCATTGGAACGGATGATCTTGTCTCCGACAGTTGCTTTGGCTGATGAAATGGTGAATGAACCTTCTTTGTTAGGTGTCAATACGTATGTGTACGTAGTTGAACTTGTTCTTGTCACCTGACCGTTGATGCTCTGGAAACTCTGGCTGGTAGACTGCTGAGGCCCATACAAAATTGTAAAGTCGGACAACGATTCAAGTGGTAGCTGAACGTTGTCTGACTGAGCATTGTTAAGTGTAAACGTCAAATTAAACTTCTGTCCTACAGCTACAACGTTGTCGGCTTTAGCTACAAACGAAACATCACCTGCTGCAAAGACTGACGATATACAAAATGTTAAAGTCAGTAGTATGGCTAATATTTTTTTCATCTTCCTTTTATTATAAATATGCGTAAGACGCACGTCTGTGCGTCTTACATGCAAAAATAATCAAAATTCTGGTATTTCATAGGTTGCTTACCAGTCTTTCTCTATTCTTTTCTTTTTTGCATTTTGCATCTGCATCTTCATTCTCTCGTCCTGCTTGTCCTTTTCGTCTCTTTCTAAGGCTTCAAGTAGCTGACGGGCAGTGTTCTGATCCATGTGGTGTTCTCCTTCTCTGGCGTCATCACGCTGGTCGTGATTCTCTTGTTCTTTGCCATCTTTAGGAGGCTCCTGGTCTTGGTTTTGCTGCTGTTGCTGTTGTTGCTGCTGATTTTGCTGGTTCTGCTGCTGTTGCTGTTGTTGTTGCAACATCTTCTTTGCATAAGCAAGGTTGTAGCGAGTATCCTCGTCGTTTGGGTTCAGCTTCAAACTTTTCTTATAGGCGTCAATACTCTCTTCGTATTTTTTGTTCTGAAGGTAAGTGTTGCCTATGTTGTGCATGATAGCAGCGTTCTCTTCGTTGGTGTTCTTGTCGTTTATCGACATCTTGTAGTTCTCAAGCGCAGACTCATATTCGTTTCTACGGTAATAGGTGTTACCCATGTTGTAGTTGGCGATTTTTGACGCACCATTTTTGTCCAACGCTTTTCTATATTGGTCTTCAGCACCTTTGAAATCTTTTGCTTCGTATTTCTCGTTTCCTTTGCGGATAAATTCATCCTCTGGGTTCGACGCGAATGTCGGCAAACTGAAAAGTGTAACTATTGTAGACGCTAACAATTTATTTATCATAGTCTTGTTCATGGTCGATATTAATTAGACTGTCTTAAAATAGTTTGATTTTTGAAAGGAACTTGTTCTTTTTCTCTCTGATGAAGATTTCAAGAATAAGAATCGCAAACACGATCCACGCGATTGTCTGGAACTGCTCGTCGAAATCGGTGTAGACTTTGCTTTCGACGTCGCCTTTGGCTGATTTGTCAAGCTCCGACTGAATGTATTTCAACGCGTTGTTTGTGTTGTCGGCTCTGACGTACATACCTCCTCCTGCTGCGGCGATCTCAGCTGCCATCTGTTCGTTAAGCTTTGTGATGACTGTCTGTCCGTCGATATCTTTTCTGAAGCTTCCGTGTCCGTCTGGGATAGGGGCACCCTCTGGTTTACCAATACCGATTACGTGAACCTGGATTCCGCTTTCGTATGCGGCTTTGGCTTGCTCCACAGCGTCGTCTTCGTGGTTTTCTCCATCTGTGATGATGATGATGGCCTTTCCTACGTTTGTCTTGCTGCTGAAACCATTGACTGCCATCTTGATTGCTGCTCCAATCGCAGTACCCTGAGTAGGGATGACTCCAGTGCTGATATTTGACGCATACATCTTGGCTGCGGAGTAGTCGCTTGTCATTGG
>DCIP01000079.1:4234-7791 GCA_002317115.1 Candidatus Scybalocola fimicaballi | reverse complement strand
AATTAGAGTGGGCTCAATCGTTGAGGGGTGTCGGTGCACTATTGGTGGTGTTCTGCCATCTGTGGCTCGCTATTCAGGAGGTGTATGGAGTGGAAAACTCCTTTTGCAGTTTCATGACGACGGATATCCTCGACGCGGGAAAAATCGGTGTGAGCATCTTCTTCTTCCTTTGCGGATATTTCGTGGTGAGCGTGAAAAAGAAGTCGCCTAAGGATTTCTGGTGGGGGCGTGGCAAACGTCTATATCCTACCTATTGGTTTTCTATCATCTGCGCTATCGCCTTTCTTGGTACCGTCTTCTCTGCTGAAGGAATACATATTTTGAAAGATACTTTCTCGTGGAAAGCAATCGCTGCTAACTTCACTATGCTTCAGATGTTCTTTCGTCAGCAGGATATACTCGGTTGCTACTGGACATTGCCTATTGAATTGCTGATTTGCGGTATGTTCACCGTCTTCAGAAAACGATTGGATAATGAGAATGTGGTGACGGGATTGTTCGCTTGCACCGTCGCAGCGACGCTTCTAATGGCTGCCGCACGTGGTTATGCCCACGTCAAACTGCCGGTCGCTCTTCCTTTGCTTGCCATCACGTCGCTCCTTGGCTATTTTACAAGAATGACCGACGACGGGGTATTCTCAAGAAAGAGACAGTGGACGCTTTTCGCAATTTTCATCATCGCTTTGTTGCCAATCACTGTGATGGCTTACAATTTTGCGACTGAACATCAGGAGACTTGGTACCGCTACTTCTTCACTTATTGCGTCGGCACACTTCTCTTCATCGGATTCAATCGTTTGAGTGTGGCATGGACACCAATCACTGTGGTCGGCAATTACAGCTATTCCGTCTACTTGCTTCATGCCGTCGGCTTCAATTTCGCTTTGAGATTATGGGGCGGAGAGATGAACGCTCTATGGATGATGGTGGTTTGTTTGATTTTTATAGCATTATTCAGTGTTGTTGCATATCAATGTGTTGAGAAAAGGATAAAATAATGGAAAATAAAGCATTCAGTTCGTTCGTCGACTTTATGACGAAACATACTTCGGCATTCATCATATTGATTGCCATCATCACTATTTTCGTGCCGGATTTGTTCTCTTGGGTTCACGGTCTGACTCAAACTTTGATTCTTGGATTCATCATGTTGACGATGGGATTGACACTGTCGTTGAATGATTTCAAGATTCTTCTGTCGCGTCCGGTGGATATATTGATTGGAACATGCGCACAGTTTACAGTTATGCCTTTGGTGGCATACACTCTTTGCAAACTCTATGGCTTGGATAATCAGCTTGCGATTGGAATCATACTTGTGGGATGTTGTCCGGGAGGAGTGTCGTCGAATATCATGAGTTATCTCTGCAAGGGCGACGTCGCTTTTTCAGTCGGTATGACGACCGTGTCGACTTTGCTTGCCCCCGTCGCCACACCATTCCTTGTGCTTATGTTGGCAGGCGAGAGAGTCGACGTGGATGCTCCGAGCATGTTCTTGAATATTCTCTACGTTACAATCCTGCCAGTTGCGATCGGTTTTGCTGTCAACCATTTCTACGGAGGAAATGAGAAGTTTGAGGAGACAAAGAAAGCAATGCCAGTATTCTCAGTTTTTGGTTTGGCATGTATCGTAGGAGGCGTGATTTCCGCAGTACATCCGCATATCGTCAACGGAGGTTTGGAATTGTTGGCGTTGACATTCGCAGTAGTGTTCAGCCACAACACATTAGGGTATATACTTGGTTATAGCATTGGCACACTATTCAAATTCTCCAAGGCTAAGAAACGCACCGTCTCAATCGAAGTAGGAATGCAGAACGCCGGACTTGCCACAGTATTGTCGTCGACATTCTTCATGGCAACAAATCCATTAAGCATTGTTCCTTGTGCTATCTCATGCGCATGGCATTCAATCTCAGGAACGATTTTGGCTAATTTGTTTGCGAGAAAGGACGAGAAAACTAATTCATAATTAATAATGCATAATGCATAATTATGGAGATTGTATTGCACTACTACAACTAAGTCAAACAAACTTAAATAATGGTATGCAAAAAACGAGTGTGGAAATACACTCGTTTTCTGTTATGTTTTATGGATTTTAGTGCAATATTGTCAATTTTTTTGTCTGTCAATGCTGCCAAATCACTGATTAGTGTGCCTATCATTATTGTTTCTCATTTAGTGATTTTTATTGATGACGGCAAATATCCAAGGTTTTCTCTTGCGATATCTATGGCATCTTCTTTAGAAATTTGCTTGTTATTCAATTTAGATAATAACCAGTCTGAAATTAGTTTCTCTTTAAGAGGATATTTTGAATTACAGAAATTTCCATCTAGAACAACAAATCTCAAAGGTGCATGAAGGTATTCTTCTTTAACTGTTTTGCCAAGATTGATTCTTTCAGAAAGAAGGATATCATGTAATTTGCCTTCATTGCCTATTTCGATTGGCATATCTTCCAATTCTTGGTAATTGGCAGATTTTGAAGCAACTTTAATTGCTTCAAGTACTTTGTGTGGTCCTGTAATAAGTTCCCCATTTATCACAACACTTCTAAGAAGAAACGTATGGAAACATGACTCTTCATCACTTATCACAAAATCAATACCTGGGTAGTTACCTCCTTTATATGGATCATTTTTAGTTTTTCCCCATCTATGTATATATAATCTGTTGTGGTGGTTTTGTTGAAGTTCATTTTGATGAACAGAATTGTCTTCGTAAACACCCTTTTTGAAATAGTACACTTCTATCTCTTTAGGGTATATTTTTACTCCGTTGACAACAATGAATTTGTTGCTAAGGAAATTAATGGCTTGTTGTTGAAGTTCTTTAATCATATGATAAATATTTATACCTTTTAATGGGTAGTTTTAGAATCGTCTGTTTGAGAATCCTCTTATTTTATCGTCCAAGTAAGGCAATTCAATGCACCTCCGTTTTCTTTGATGAAGTCACGCATCTGCACTTGATAGATATTGTCCTTATATTCAGGGAACAACTTTCTGTATTGTTCCAACGCCTCTGCATCTGTCACTTCATTACCAATTCCTGGAACGATTATGAAGTCCAGAGTCTGAAGACTGTTGATGTATGCCCAGCTCAATTCGTCATACTCGCTTAGCTTCAACTCCACGACTTTGAAATATTTTGCAAGAGACTCATACATTTGGTTTGCTATGTCGTCCTCATACAGCTCAAGATTCACCAATACATTAGGTCTTCCAAATTGACTCGATCCAATGAATTTCACGATTCCGTCAGTGTGTCCAAATGTGTCCTCTCTATCCCATGGAAGCCAAACAATCACTATATGTCCAAATGTACTCTTGAATAGTTCTTCTATCTGTTCCTTGCTATATTTGGGATTTTCAACAAGCACCTTTTCTGTCATAACGACAAAAGAAATTAATCCATACGGAGACATTCTCCTTCTGCAGAACACCATGTTGCCTCCGTCGACTACAAGAGGCACATTTATAATCTTATAATTTTGAAATATCGAACTTCTCGTCAATACCTTATCAACATCAGTGATGTACTTTTTCTGG
>DCIP01000079.1:2372-4157 GCA_002317115.1 Candidatus Scybalocola fimicaballi | reverse complement strand
GGATCGGCATGAAGTCTCTCACCCAATAGTCTTTAGTGTTAAATACAGCACCAAGTCCCTTGTGGTATGAGCAAATTATCTTTTCGAGTTCATCCTCCAGAGTAGGGTAGTGCCTGAAAAACAGACTTGAGAATATAACCTTGCTCTTTTCGTTTTCAGTAATAATCATATTGTTTTTTTAAATTAAACATGATGATTCGTCGACTAATCACGGTGCAAAGTTAAAGCCTGTTTTATCTTTATTCCAACTATTTTTCGTTAAATCGAGTTAAATCTTTTTTAAGAGTTATTTGTTGGTTATTAATAATTTATTATGTTTTGAAATTTAGTTTTTTTTTCAAATACGTGTTCTAAAATATTTAACCAAATCCTTATATGATGATTCCAGTGGAGATAAATATCACTTCGTGTCCTTCATTAACTACGCAATGACTTTAAATTGAATTTGCTAGTCTTTTAAGCAACCAATAGGCACTACATAAACGCCATCCGGACGACGGTAGGCATATTTACCTTTTCCTACAAGTACCATCATGAAAGAAGGGTTCGGCATACGTGTAGAGTCAATTTTATTTGCAAGAGATTTAAGATTGGTAGCTCCCTCCTCAATTCTAGTTTCTCCACCAAGTTTCACCTCAATAAGAGCATAAGTGCCGTTTCTTCTGTGCAGAACAGTGTCACATTCCAGTCCCGTACTGTCACGATAGTGGTAGAGTTTGCCATCCAAAGCTTCCGCATAGACACGAAGGTCTCTGACAGCCATAGACTCAAAGAGCAGTCCGAAAGATTCTAAATCGTTTATAAGGTCATTCGGTCCGATTCCGAGAGAAGCGGTTGCGATGCTTGGATCCACAAAATATCTTGTATCACTTGTGCGTATGGCTGCTTTACTCCTAAGGTTAGGATTCCATGCCTCAAGGTCTTCAATGACAAAAAGTTTTTTTAGAGCTTTGATATAGTCTGCGACAGTATCCTCATCCAATGTATCAGTGTCATTACTTATCATGTCTGCCTTGAATGTGGCATATGAGATTTGAGCTGCAGTGTTTCTTGCGTATGAGCGCATCAGTCTACGCACTCTCTGTGGATCTCGTCGAACTCCGTCCACTCTCTGGATGTCATAGTCAATAACAGAATCAACATAGTCAAGTGCTTGGTCAAGAGCAATCTCTTTGTTTTTCAAAGTGACGGCGGCAGGCCATCCTCCACGACAAATTAGGTATGCAAGATCCTCAATTTCAAGATTGCAGTCTTGCACCTGCATTTCTTTACATTCAAAAAGTTCCTTTAGGCTTACACTGCCATTAGACTCTCCCGATTCATACAAGCTCATGGGTCGCATACGTATTCTCCCAATACGACCAGTTCCACTATGTGTCGTTTCCATAGCTTCAGGCAAAACAGAGGAACCAGTAAGTATGAATTGGGACGGTTCTTTTCGCTTGTCAACTGCACTGCGGATAGAATCCCAAAGTGGGGGTATTGTCTGCCATTCATCTATAAGTCTCGGAGTTTCTCCATCAAGCAATTTTTGGGAACTTATCTCCATTATGGTTTTGCTCTCTTTAAGGATTTCACTGTCTCCAAGATCCAATATGCTTTTGGCTTGAATTGATGCAGTGGTAGTTTTGCCACACCATTTTGGTCCTTCAATCAAAACAGCACCCTTACCAGCTAACTTTCTTTCAAGCAATATGTCTGCTATGCGATTTTTGTACATTTTATATAAACCTTTATTGCATGCAAATTTAATAATAAATATCTAGTAATTAACAATAAAGAGTT
>DCIP01000079.1:0-2292 GCA_002317115.1 Candidatus Scybalocola fimicaballi | reverse complement strand
GTTTTGTTCGGTCGTTTGTGATTATGATTGATTTAAAATCTCTTTATATTGGGCTTCTTGCACATTTCTCCCAAAAATATCACTTCGTGTCTTTCAAAATCTTTGATTTCTCAGAATACACAAAAGCACCCGTATTCAGTATGTTTTTGTGATTTATTTGCATGCCCCAATTATGAATTAAGAATTGCGCATTATGAATTGACAGTATACACCGTTTGTGATGGGAATGCAAAGTTCAAACCGGCTTCGTTGAATCTGCGTAGAATCTCCATATTCATGTCGTTCTGCACCTGGAGTTTGTCGACGTCAATCTCTTTTATTTTGCCGTTTTCCTCAACCTTTCTTTTATGGTTGATGTAATAAATGAAACGGATTCCAAGCGAAAAATCACCGAATGATAAGAAGTAAGTTTCCGGACCTTTGACGTATTTGTTGGCGTTGGCAATCTCCTTTAAGATTTCCTGAGCCTCTTTCATTTTTTCGACGGGAGTGTCGTATGTCAAACCCAATTCAAGGATGATCTTTTTTGCCGGAGCTCTCGATATATTTTCTATGATGCTGTTTGTCACCTGAGAGTTAGGAATCACGATCTCTGTCTTGTCGTAAGTCTTCAGACGGAATGATCGCATGCCGATCTCGCAGACGGTGCCGGCATAACCGTTGATGTTGATTCTGTCTCCTGCCTTAAACGGATGGTCTGTGAAGATGGTGAACCCTCCGAAGAAATTGGATACGGAATCCTGCGCAGCCATGGCGAGAGCCAAACCTCCGATACCAAGTCCGGCAATCATGGCAGTGATGTCGTAACCTGCGTTGTTGAGCGCCATCACGACACCGACTCCCCAAATAAATGAGGCTGCCAACTTGCGTATGATAGGGAATACCTGGTTTTCCATCTCCTTCGAACTTTGCTGCATTTTAGGACGCAGATAGTTGTCCATAAGAGACAAGATTGTTCGCGCAATAAACCAAGTGATGTTGATTATGACAAGGAAAGTATAAATCTTAGATGTACAACCTGTGAGGACTTCTGGCAACGTTAAGTTTTTGACGGCAACATAACTTCCGAACAGAGCGATTGCAAAGACAAAAGGTTCCTCAAACATGTCGACGATAATGTCGTCGAGTTTTGTCGTCGTCTTCTTTGCTGCCTTTTTTACAAATTTCCTTATGAACCAATACACTCCTTTTGCAAGAGTGATGGCTCCCGCAAAATAGAGTATTGCCAATACCCACTGAGTTATTGTATTTCCGTAAATTGTAGTTTCCAAAATATTAACGTCTTCGTTTTCGTTTTCGTCTTCGTCATTCACTTGTCAAGCAAAGTCGCAAACCGACGTCGTAGTTCCTATTGCCTGGAAGATTATGGTGTGAATTTCTGCAATAGTAAGGCATGAAATCCCAGCCGCCTCCTTTGAACACATATGGATATCCGTCTGTGACTATAGGATCCGTCTGGTCCTCGTCAGTATAGAAGAGAAACGTATCCTCGCACCATTCCCACACGTTTCCACTCATATCATAAAGACCGAGCTCATTAGGCTGTTTTGTTGCGACGGGATGAGTGCCATACCCAGGAAGAGAGTAGTCCAACACAGTGTTATGAACGTACCAAGCCACGTCGCCAAGACTGTCGCTTCCTGCGTAGAGATAACCCTTCGATTTATTTCCTCCTCTTGCCGCAAATTCCCATTCCGCTTCTGTAGGTAGACGGAATTGTTCGCCAGTGATCTCGTTCAACTTTTCTATGAACGCCTTCGCGTCTTCCCATTCCAAATGGTCCACAGGCTTGTCGTCGCCTTTGAAGCGACTCGGATTTGATTCCATCACAGCATTCCACAACTCTTGTGTGCATTCCGTCTCAGCAAGGTAGAAATCCTTAGTCAGCGTCACCTTGTGCGGAGTCTCGTTGAAGCCTACTCCATACTCGTCGCCTTCCATCGCACCCATGGTGAATGATCCCGCGTCGACCTTGACCATATTGAATGACACACCGTTCACCACGAAAGATTTTGAATCTGATTTTGTGAAATTGATTTCAACTATATTGTTGACGTCGAAAGTCACGGTAGATCCATCCTTCTGGTGGACACACATTTTGCTTTGGGCTACGGAGTTTGCCGCAACCACTAAGCAGATCAGTTGTAAAAATACTCTTCTCATGTTTGTCTGTGTAAGTTCATGCAAAGATAATGATTTTTTTTGTTATGCGTAGGGGCTATGCCTTGTGCTCGCCCTTATAAGATTATCCACAATCCTATATTTTTCGTTGTTGATAATTTCTTATGCTGA
>DCIP01000045.1 GCA_002317115.1 Candidatus Scybalocola fimicaballi | reverse complement strand
AGTCCGCTGGTTTTGATCTCCAATACCGGTGATGACGGAGTTAACGCGTCAAGAAGGTATGTGCGGATGTCACCGTTGTAGGCAGCCACCTTAATCTCTATACCCTTCCCCACGTTGACTTTGTCTCCTTCATTCCACAATTTCCCATTGACGTAGATAAGGGACCCAGAGGTCGTGAACGACGGCACGAATGATTCTGTGTTAGGTGGAAAAGCGATTGTTGGATTAGCGACGTCGGCAAACGGAACAGATACCTCTCCCCCGTCGACCTTGACACTCATCTTGAATATCTGGTTGAATGCCTGCGCCTTATCGGCTGCTTTCAAGTCGACATCATTTGCAGATATAGTTTTGGAAAACGATACCTTCTTCAAATCATCCAACGAATACGACATGTAGAAAATCTGCTGTTTGGGAGTGCTCTGCATAGAGTCGACAGCATTCATAGGAACGGGGATCTTTCTCCCGTCTTTGAATATCACATTCACGTCGCCTTGAGCGTTGGAATGTAAACAAAAAAAAGACGTGCAGGCACAACACACCCACCGTCTAATTGTAGTAAGAGTTATCATATTTTTATGTATTAGAATCTGAGTATGGTAGAGACGTGGCGTGCCACGTCTATTCAGCATTACAAACACTTTTGCTTAGCCGCATCAAATATATAGCAAATTTCGAAACGATGTATTTTTTTTGGAAAAATTGTGTTGAATGGGAATAGAAACAAACCTAATTTTAGGTATTTTAATAAAAAAGACGGAAGAATATTACATCCTTCCGTCTTCTTTATACTGAAAGTATTATCAAAATTCGCTCACCTCTTTCACAAACCAGCCCAAACGTGCCTGGACAAAATCCTTCAGGTCTTTCATCTTCTCAATGTAAGTTTCTTCTGTCATAGTACCTGAGCCTGTTGAATAAGTGTTTTTATTGGCTGTAGCAGACAACTTCAAATATTCTGTCTGATTGTCAATATAGTCAAATATGTCATCCAAATGAGCTTCAAGATTAAGCACCTTCTCCTTCAAAATCTGTTGGAACGCTGGCATCTTGATAAACTGGCCAAACCAGCTTGTTGCATTTCTGGTATTTTTATTGGTAGTCGTGATGTAATAACCTTCATACGATTTAGATCCCTCAAACTCCCTGTCGAATGGACTAGTTCCATACGTAAGGTCGAAATCCCATAATGGTCCCATCTTCATCTTGCCGTCCTTCATAATAGTGAAAAAACAACTTGTGAACATATTTCCGTCGACATCGTGAGCAAGCTCTTTAATCATATACCAATCAACAAAACTCTCCAAGTCAATCAATTTCACCAACGAATCATAGTCAGCTTTGTATAGAGCAGTTTCAAAGTTGGTTATGATCTCTTTGATGTTAGCAAATTCCTCTGAATTTTTATCCAACTCAGGATCCTTAGTATAGAAGGCATTGTGTGATTTTGGTCCCTCAATAGAAGTTGATGAAATGCCCTTTTTAGAGTCAGACTCCATCAGATATTCAGCATTCACGCGAGTATCGCTATTTTTTACCTGCTCACAGATATAGTAGACTCCTTTGTGCGAATCATTCAACACAAGCTCACAGTTATATCCACTTGGTACCCAATCCTGGTTAGTATATTTCTTTGCAAGATAGTTTGTCATCGCATTATGGATAAGTGTGGCATCATAATAGCTAGCCAACAAAGCCCAACGTTTATGCTCAACCATTCCCATAACACGAGATTTCTTGTTGAGTTTCACCGCATACGGACGCTTGTCTTTTGGTGCGCAATCCCAAGTAGAGTTTCCTCGACCTTTCACCTGCACCAATTCTGGTTCCGCATCATACTCAACAGTTCCATCTGCCTTATAGATAGTGAATTGTGTCTGATCCAACCATGTCTCTCTATCATTGATGGATTGCTTATCCTTAGTTGTCAAATAGATTACAGGAAGACCACTATTATAGATACAGACAGTGTAGGTATGCACGTCGCCATCACTTGATATCACCTTGAATTGCTGTGGTTTCTGATAGCAGACAATACTCTTTTCGCTCTCGATTTCCACTCCATTGCAATAAACCTTTGCTTCCTCTGAAACAGTAAAGTCGGCCTGCAGATTGAAATGAACCAAGTATGGCACAAATATCTTTATACTGTCATTTTCAATAGTTGCGTAATAATCCTTGAACAAAGCAGACTCATTAGATGATTTCTTTATGCTGAAACTCTTGAGTTCGTTATCGCTTGTAACTTTGTCTGCTTTAGCACACTTGCTGATGACATCATTAACAGATGACAACCAAGCGTATCTCTTTTTAATCCAAGATGTTAGCGATGAGGCTTCATTGCTGAGATTTGAACTTCCCCATAGTTTTGCATTGGATTCAGCCGAAAGCGAAATCAAATCTTTGCCATCCTCAATAGCCGAGCAGACGGTACTCTCTGTCGACGCGATATTCTTGAATCTGCTCGACACTGCCGCTGAGAAATCCACGTCGAGCATCATCTTCTCACACCAGCCTGAGTTGATGGTTGAGAAACCTTCGTATGACTGGCCGTTGTTGCCAAGCCATTTCTCATTAGAGAAGATTGGAGACATCGCTATCTTGCCGTCTGTTGTGATGCGGAAATAACAGTTTTTCTTGAACGACTTCTCATTCTTGCAGATCTCGTTTGCCCAGATCCAGTCGACGAAACTGTTCTCATCTATGTATGAACCAAACGATTTGTTTCCATACAGAGCAGCCTCAAACTTGTTGACTGCCTCTTTTGCCTTTGCCAAGTCAGCCGACGCGTCATCCTCAGCGGAATCCTCCAAACGGATTTTTGTTCCATTGTCAGACTCAAACCATACGTCGTCCGCCTCTATGTCGTTTGTAATTTCCCATACAGCAGACTCCTTCACTCTTCCGTCAGTGCAACGTATCTGCTCGCATAGAAGATAAGTGCCAAGGTGCTTGTCGCCCATCACCACCTCCACGAATTGTGATGAAGGTGTCCAGGACATTCCCTCCAACTCTTTACCGAGAGTGAGTCCGGCTTGATTGCGAAGCATAGAAGCGTCGTCGGCATTGGAAAGAAGAACCCAACGCTTGTTTTTAGCCATATTGCCAAAAGCTGTCTTCTTGCTGCACTTGACGTTGAAATCTCGTTTCGACGCAGAATTCTGTCCGCCCTTAGGCTTAATCTCCGATATGACTGTGGCGAGTGTTTTTCCTTCCGCAGAAGTCATTGTAAGCGGATAGCCACCGTTCCACATCTTCGACGCCATGTCAGCCGGCCCATCAATACGGATGATCGGCAGTCCGCTGTTGTAAACCTTCACCGTGTAGGTATGGATATTGCCGTCGGCGTCCACCACCTTATACTCCACATCTTCATTGTAGACATTGCCAGTCACTCC
>DCIP01000217.1 GCA_002317115.1 Candidatus Scybalocola fimicaballi | reverse complement strand
ATCAAACTTTGTGGTCCGGTGGCAGGAAGCGAGTGGACATGGTATGCCACAAGCGGAACATCTAAAGGACATCAATTCCCGATCTGGGAGGGCAAACAGATGCCATGGCTACAGTATTTCATCATGAGAATCGGTCAGGAGCAGAAGAAGCACGGCGTCAAACTACTAGATGTGCTTGATATCCACTACTATCCAAGTGGAGAAAAAGGAGAAGAAGTTAGTCTTCAGTCGCACCGCACATATTTCGACCGTGAATATGATAATCCAGAAGCCAACGGACTATACACATTGAATGGAGGATGGGACACAAACATCAAGAAAGAGTATATCCTTGGACGTTGCGACGACTGGATGAAAGAGTATATCGGAGAAAACCACGGCGTGACATTCTCCGTGTCAGAGTATAATGTCAGCAGCAGTTATGAACCTATCACTCATGCTATCTCGTACATCAGCCACGTCGGAGAGTTGATGAAGAACAACGGAGAGTTTTTCACACCGTGGAGCTGGTATCCAGGCATGTGGGAGGCAATCCACTTGATGGGAAGGTACAGCCAGGAGTACTACGTTCCAAGCAAATCTTCAGATGTGAACATGGTGGAGAGCTATGTCACTGTCAACAAGAACAATACAGAAGCCACATTGCTAATTGTCAATCGTTCATTGAAAGATGCGGCAAACGTAGAGTTGACAGTTTCAGGAATGGAGTTAGCAGATGGTAATTGCAAGACACTTTCATTGTCAGACCTTCCAAACTCAGAGACATTCGTGAGCCATGAGGAGAATGCCCTTGTTGAAGGCGACGCTACAGTTTCTAACGGAGTCGTCAAGACAACGTTGCCAGCCAAAAGTATCAAGGCAGTGCTATTGCGTGGAGTGAACGCAGGAGTTGAGGCAATCGCATCCAAGAATGACGCAATCGTCTACCCTACTCTATCAGACGGACAATTCTTTGCCAAGTCAGCCGACGGAATCCAGAGCATCGACATCATCGGAGCCAACGGAATACACAACGAGTCAATCGTAGGTTATGGCAATGATTTCGTAGCGTTTGATATAGAAGCAAAAGGCTCTTATATTGTAAGAATCAACGGAAAGAGTGGATCAACCGTAACAAAGGTGGTTGTGAAATAAAATTATGACGCAACCCAATTGGGCAACCACAAGGGATTGCCCCTACGGTCGCAAAACAAAAAGGCAATGGACTCAAATCCATTGCCTTTTGTTATATCAGAATGCTCCATTCAGCATTCATCATTTCTAATTTAGCATTTCATTAAAGCATCTTCATGCTACGAGAAATGAAGTTGTCGAGAGCAGAACCCTTAAGCAAACCTACACTCAAAAGAGACAAGTCAACCAACTGCTTCATCTCATCGCTCTCTGCAGCAAACGAGTTGTATGCGGCATCACGTGTAGCCTCTTTAGCAGTCAAGCGAGCCTCAC
The DNA here is from genome assembly GCA_002317115.1 of Candidatus Scybalocola fimicaballi. GTDB lineage: Bacteria > Bacteroidota > Bacteroidia > Bacteroidales > Paludibacteraceae > UBA1723. The sequence continues at coordinate 5,830 of DCIP01000217.1, read as the reverse complement.
ACTCCTTGATTGTAGCCTCAGCCTCTGGCTTAACCTTGCCCTCTGAATCCTTCTGGTTACGAAGATTAGAGATGTTGTCCTGAAGCTCACGGATCTCAGTAAGCACAGGAGTCAAAGTGCTTGAAGTGCTCTCCTTTAGATTACGAAGAATCTTGCTTACGATACCACTGTTCTCGTTGACTACGAAATTGTATGAGTCTGGCATGTCACCGTAGAAATTCATACCGCCCTGATTGCGCGACATCTCCTTCATACGACGCATAAACTCATTCTGAGTAATCTCCACTGCCTGAGAATCGACGTCGGCATTAACGAAGCTAACAATGAAATTAAACTTATCGTTCTTAGGAAGTATGCTCTGGAATGCAGTAGTAAGAGCAGTCTGGTCGTCCTGACTCATTGCCACCTTCTTCTCGTCGCCCTTATCAATTAGTTTGTCGATTGTATCCGCGTCGACACGGGCGAAACGAAGCTTACCACCTTCACTCTTATGCTCAAGCATAGACATGAAGTGAGAGTCAAGTTCACCATCCATCAACAACACATCATAGCCCTTATCCTTAGCCTTCTGGATGAATGAGTACTGAGACTCCTTATCTGTAGCGTAAAGATAAACGACAGAATCATTCTTATCCTTCTGGTTAGCCTCAACAAGTTTAGCATACTCCTCAAGAGTGTAATACTTGTCGTCGACATTCTTCAAAAGAACGAATTTTCTTGCCTTCTCCTCGAACTTCTCCTCAGTCAACATACCGTACTCGATGAAGATCTTTAGGCTATCCCACTTGCTCTCGAAATCAGCACGGTTAGCATTGAACAACTCCTGAAGACGGTCAGCCACCTTCTTAGTGATGTGAGAAGAGATCTTCTTAACATTCTGGTCGCTCTGCAAATAGCTTCGAGAAACGTTCAAAGGAATATCTGGAGAATCGATCACACCGTGAAGAAGAGTAAGGAACTCAGGCACGATACCCTCTACAGAGTCAGTCACGAACACCTGGTTGCAGTAAAGCTGAATCTTATTCTTCTGGATCTGGAAGTTATTCTTAATCTTAGGGAAGTAAAGAATACCAGTCAAATTGAATGGGTAATCGACATTCAAATGGATATTGAATAGAGGATCATCACCCATTGGATAAAGTTCACGGTAGAAATTAGTGTAATCCTCATCCTTCAAGTCAGCAGGTTTCTTTGTCCAAGCTGGAGTAGGATTATTGATGATCTTATCCTTATCAGTCTCTACAGACTTGCCATCCTTCCACTCAGTCTCCTTACCGAAAGCGATCTCAACAGGAAGGAATTTACAGTATTTGTTAAGCAACTCGCTAATCTTGCTCTCCTCAAGGAAGTCTTTATTCTCGTCGTCGATATGCATTACGATATCAGTACCACGACCTTCCTTAGTAGTCTCCTCCAAAGTATACTCAGTGTCACCGTTGCAGCTCCACTTCATTGCCTTTGAACCCTCCTTGTGAGAAAGAGTGATAATATCCACGCTCTTCGACACCATGAAAGACGAGTAGAAACCAAGTCCGAAGTGACCGATGATTGCGTTTGCGTTGTTCTTATATTTCTCTACGAATTCCTCAGCACCTGAGAAAGCGATCTGATTGATATATTTCTCAATCTCCTCAGCAGTCATACCGATACCGGAATCGGAAACTGTAAGAGTGCCAGCCTCCTTGTCGATCTTGACACGAACCTTAAGATCACCAAGCTCACCCTTGAACTCACCAACTGAAGCCAAAGTCTTTAGTTTGCTTGTAGCATCGACTGCATTCGACACAATCTCACGCAAGAAAATCTCGTGATCAGAGTAAAGGAACTTTTTGATGACGGGGAAGATGTTCGCCGTCGTTACGCCAATATTACCTGTAGCCATATATCTTAATTTTTTATTTTCATTTTTACACATAGAAAAAATCAAATTGCGTGCCAACGAAAATATCGACTATCAATTCTGCCCTTTTGACATAGGGCAATAAAAAATATGACATTTTTGCGTAAAAAAATTCAAAGACGCGAGATCTCGCGTCTCTACAACCTGAAACCAAAAATATGATACAACCAAAATAAAGATTATCTTTGCAGATAAAATGGCAAGAAAATGTTCAATTATATAAAAGACGGCAGCTTAAAGCAAGAGTGCCGAAAGATATTGTTTGATTGCGATTCACCGGAAGGAAAACTATTTGATGTTCTTCTTACCGGAGTAATCATATTGTCTGTTATCGTTGTGATTATCGGAACAGTGCCAGCAGTAGCGACGCGATTCAGCACTGTATTTGAGGTGCTTGAGTGGATTTTCACAATATTCTTCACGATTGAATATATTATGCGAGTCTATTGTGAGGAAAGGAAAGCAAACTATGTCTTCAGTATTTTTGGCATAGTGGATTTGATATCGACGTTGCCGACATATATTAGCCTCATATCACCGTCGGCCCACGCATTGGCCGTAATCAGAATATTCCGAATCATACGTATTTTCAGAATATTCCGTCTATTCTATTTCATGAGTGAAGGAGAGACATTGATCAACGCATTCCGTGACAGTTCAAAGAAACTAATTGTTTTTTTCTCACTTGTGGTTTTGGTTGTGATTTCACTTGGTGCTTTGATGTACATAGTTGAGAGCGACGAGGAAGGCACAGCATTCAACAATATCCCTGTATCGATCTATTGGGCTGTGGTAACGATGACAACCGTAGGTTATGGTGATATAGCGCCAATCACAACAATAGGAAGAATCATCTCCACTTTCGTCATGTTACTCGGTTATATTGTGATAGCAGTGCCGACGGGAGTTGTATCGTCATCAATGATTGATGGCTACGAAAAATCCAAGGCTAAGGTTTGTAAGCACTGTGGAGAAAAAACAAACAGAAGAGATGCACTCTTCTGTAAACATTGTGGAAATAGATTATAATAGATTTATTTCTGATTGTCAGCCATTGACACACATTCTGCAGCGGCAGCAGCGTTGATTTGTGCTCTTTCGTTGATTGCATCCAACACATCGTCAGTAGCGTCATTCTTCACATTCTCAGAGTTCTGTGTAATCACTAATAACGCAACAAGTGCAACCAAGCAAAAAATTAACTCTAATAATTTTTTCATATTGTTAGTCTTTATTATATATCGTTCTTATCACACTGCAAAGATACCTAACAATACAAATCCGGCATCAATATTCTATGTTAAATAACATTAATTCATTTGTTAAAGAAATTTAACATATGCTCATCCGACAGTTAGAAACCTCTCGACCTCCTTATCAGATCATAAGCCTGGTTGATTTCCTGTGATTTTCTAGTAGCCTCCTCCAGAGCCGCTTCTCCTTGATTCGCATATAGATCTGGATGGTATTTCTTCAACAAATCTCGTTTCTGCCTTTTTATATCATCCTCTGAAGCATCAGGCATAAGTTCAAGGATAGCAAATGCCTTCTCCAACTCTTTTGAAATATGGAAGCCAGAAGAACGGTCTTGATTATCACTTCGCTTATGTTGTCCATCACTGTATTCTCGTTGACCGTTCTGATTAGTTTGGTTATAACTTTGTTGGGATTGTGATTCGTCTCGACGTTTTCCAAACTCTATATAATCACCGTACTTACCTGATTTCAATCCGTCAAAAAATGTTTTTTGTATTCTATTAAAGATTGTATAATCAGTGATGCCTATACCATCTTTAACTATTTTGATCAGTTTGTCCTGCGACTCATCGAGGCTACCATTAACATAAGCTATAGACAGAAGTCCTATAAGTATCTGTTTTTTGTATTGGAAATCATACGTTTGCAAACAGCCTAACTCGTTCTGCAAATCACTTACTTTAATGCTATAGCCTTTCTGGGAATATTCATCATATATTCTCATTATAGACTCAACCTGGGGGAAATTCTCACATACCTTCCACATCTCGCAAAAGGCAGTATTAACATTCTTACGGATCTGAAACGTCAATTCCCTATCCACATGATAGTTCGGAGTAAGTTTTGCCATAGCCACGAAGGCCTTAACAACAAGTTGCTCATGAAATCGTTTAGGAGATTGTTTCTTGGATTTATCCTCTCCGAAAAACAAATTAAAAATGAATTTGACAATTCTATATACGCCATAGAAAAAGCCAAAGACAGTCGAAAAGAAAATTAAAATTAAAATAAAACCTTTCATAGATTTAATCAATTGTCATACAAAAATAGATTTTTATTCAAAAAAACAAAAGAGATACGACAACGTCATATCTCTTTTAGTTTATTTGATTCTTGTATATCTCGTGTATTTATGGCTCTTACCATAGTTGGCAAAACAACCTTTGAACTTTTGTGGAATCTTGAATTCCAGAAAGATCTCGTGAGTACCTCGGTTGTCGTGACGCAAAGATCCGAAGAAATAATCATAAGAATATCCTACAGACAAGAATGAGAACATATTCATGCCGAACAATACAGATCCTTCGTAATTGAAACGGTAAGCCATACCCACGTAGAACAAATCCCTTGGATGGAATTCAAAGTCGAACAAATACTGGAAGCAGACGCTCAACTGATGCTTGTTTCTATCCTCATATTTGTAGAATGAATAAGAAGGGATCAATCGCCACCACTCTTTTGACTGCATCAGATAATTGACATAACCAGAATACAACTTTCTCATCTTCTGATTCTCTTCTCCAGTTGCGATCAAATGGTTGACTGAAGCGCCGACTTCTAATCCTTGAAGCAACAATTCAAATCCAGCCTCAGCATCCGGAGATGTATAGTTGTCAAGTTTGTCAATCGCCACATTCTCGGATTTGATATCCATCGTATTCATCATATCAAAATCGTAGCGACGCGATACGAATCCAGCTCCGACACCAAGGTTCAAATAGCAGTCCTCACCAAACGGCACCATATAGGCGTAGGTCAGTTTGGGCATCGTCGTCTTGGTATAGCCAATCTTATCGCCAAGCATAGATAGAGCCACCTGTGAGTGAGCACCGATAAAGAAATAACGAGCACTGGCAAAGAAGGTGTTTGGAGAACCTTCTATATTGCGCCATTGTGTTCTGCCACCAAGAGTGACTGTGGCTTCAAGAATCTCAGGAATATAAGCTGGATTAGTGTAAGCCATTCGCAACTGACGGTTAGTGAACAACACGTCTTCCTGCGCCGACGCATTCTGAGCCAACACAAGGTTTATGATCAACGCTATGTATAATGCTAATCTCTTCATCATCTTACCACAGTTATATATCCAGTCTTATGTTGTTCCTCTCCTCCTACATAGTAAGTCAACGAATAGAAATACGTATCATGGAATACCAAATCTCCATTCTTATCGTATGTTCCATCCCAACCAAGTCCCTTATGGATCAGATTGCCGACGCGATCGAAGATTTCAAGATCGTAGTTCTCCATGAACACATTATCCGTTCCGATAACAAATGTGTTTGGCACATTGATTGACGGATCTATGTAAAGTGTAGCGTATGCCGTACCGACGCATCCAAACTCATGAGTGACAGTCAAACCGACATTGACAAGTCGCGCCAACTTAACCACTGTGTCTGAGTAGACATGATTCTCGAATTTTGAAATTCCAGGAACAGAAGCGTCGCCAAAATCCCATGAATAAGAGAACATTCCGTCGTCGACAGTATTAATCTTTGCCTCGAAATCAACCTCTGTTGTATCACGGTTGATATGATATTGAGTAGACGAAATTCTTGGATGCAACTCTATCTTCGGAGTCAAGATATCGACAACCTTAATAGATACAGTGTCACTCACTGCACATCCGTTCTTATCCGTTCCGCTGACACGTAGATAACCACCCTTCTC
>DCIP01000060.1 GCA_002317115.1 Candidatus Scybalocola fimicaballi | reverse complement strand
CAAGGAGGATTCGCTATCATTCCTTTCGTTCTGCCTCTTATTCCGTTGTGGATAATCCAGTATAAAAAGAGCATCAAAATACAAATTGACCAATATTTCTGTCTTGTATATGCAATATTGGTAGCGTCGACTGCACCTATATTAATAGAATCGACATCCAACCTTTATGCTATACTTTTACTTATCTTTTTGGCGTACCATACCTACAGATGGACCCAAAGCAATAATGTCCTATTCTTCAATATTGGAATGTTATGCTGGATAATTGCCATCGCAAACATAGCCGACTCCGTTGTGGCAGTCTCAATAATTTTCTGGGGCATTATACTATTGGCAATCAACTATTACCTAATTAAAAAGAGAAAGAGCCATGGAATCGAAGGTGATAAATAGAAAATATTACTTGATAGGAATGATTGGTTGTCTATTCCTATTCGTCTTAGGACTAATCGGTTGGTGCGGAGGGGCAAACTCTACGCATAAGGATTTAAGATTGAGGATAGAGAAGATATCGGATTTTGAAATGAAGAATCCCTATTCAACCAGCGTACAATTCACTTTTACAGATTCTCTTCTAAATGAAGGATATTCATTTGGAGATTATATAGTGTTTGGAGAAAATGAGGAAGGATACGATGTGCCTCTACACAGTTGCATTATTCCAAGTTTCACCAAGCCAAGTGTGGAATGCATTGAACGTTATGAAGCAAACCATCATAAAAATAGCAAAAACATAAACAAATTATTATATGAATACGACTATCTTTCAATTAGTTTCCATGATAGCGTATACTTTTGCAGCATGCAGATTCTGAAGATGGCACAAGATAGAAACGCTACAATATGCGCGATCATACCGTCGTATAGCATCTCCAACAAAAACAGCGGAGTGAGCGACATGGAGATTGAGGGAGTTTTATTGTCACAACTTGTGAAAGAGTCCGTCAACACTGAATGGATGGCAGACTCTTTGATGACCAGCATCTATTGTGAGTTGAAAGAATACTGTGAAAAAGAGCATTGCAACGTCGGAGACAATCACGTCAAAAACCTAACTGAAGCTCTTAGCATTCATAAAAGAGAAGCTCTTAAATGTGTTTCCAAAGATAGAATCAAAAAATGGTTGGAAATGCATAATGAGCAAATCAGAAAACTGGCAAAAGAATGTCCGGATATCTATAATGCGTCCAGCCAACTCTTAGACAGTTATCATTGGATAACCCCACAGAACTATAAGACAGTAATTTCCATCTCTAAAAGCCATGCGGACAATTGGAAATACATAGACAGTTGGGACTATGATGACATAAGAGATAAAGAAGAGATCGATCAAATATGCAATATCATAGGATACGACGGAGATAAAGAGTCAATCGACAAATTCATGTACACCATAAGATTCTGGTGTATCCGTTGGGATGAAGGAGACGCGGAATGGATTTACAATTGGTTGAAAGGAATAATGTGATAAAACAAAATAAAGAGGTTCACGTCTTAAAAAACGTGAGCCTTTTTTGTTAATTTTGCAAATCAAATAGTAGAGACGGGGCATCTCCCCGTCTTTTACATTGAATTGAAAGAAATTAAACAATTACATAAAAAATGAATAAGATCGTTTACATAGCGATAGTGTCGGTTCTTGCACTTTCGTTATTGTTAGGATTTGCCGTAAAGCAATTCGGTTTGGATTTAGGATCATTATCATGGGTTGCGACATGGGTGACGTCGCCAATTGCTCTCTTTTTAGGAATTGTCTTTGCATTGACTTTCGGTGCGACATACGCAGACTTCACCAAACTAATGTCGAAGAAGATGCTTCAATACTCAGTTATCGGACTTGGATTCGGCATGAACGTCAACCAAGCCATCGCGTCGGGACGTGATGGAATGCTTTTCACTATCGTAAGTGTATTCGGCACTCTTGGTCTTGGCTATTTAATTGGAAGAAAGATATTAAAGGTAGATTCGCAAACAAGCTATTTGATTTCCTCAGGAACAGCAATCTGTGGTGGTTCGGCTATCGCAGCAGTCGGTCCGACAATCAAAGCCAAATCGGAATCCATGACAGTGGCTCTTGGCGTCGTCTTTATCCTAAACGCTGTAGCTCTATTCATCTTCCCAGTCATCGGTGATTTCATCGGAATGAGCATGAAACAGTTCGGTATGTGGGCTGCAATCGCCATCCACGACACAAGTTCAGTGGTGGGAGCAGGAGCCGCTTACGACCATACCCACGCAGATTTGATTGCGACACAGGGTGTCTCAGCGTTGGAAGTTGCGACCACAATCAAATTGACTCGTGCGCTATGGATTGTAGGATTAGTATTGGTCACACCATTCTTCTTCCGCGGCAACAATGAGGAAGAGGCTAAAAAACCATGGTATAAGGCCATTCCTACGTTTATTATCTGGTTTATAGTTGCAATCCTCGTCAACACATATATCCTTTCAAATAGCGACCTTATTGGTGAAAATGCGGCAAAGATCGGCACATCGTTCAGCAGTGCAGTCAACCTATTGGCAAAACAGTTGATTACCCTATCCCTATTCTTCATCGGTGCCGGCTTGACAAAGAAGACATTGCAGTCGGTCGGAGTACGTCCGTTGATTCAGGGAATCGCATTGTGGATGGTTATCAGCGTCGTCTCATTGGGATATATCCTTTGGATTGCATAATTGACGAAGACGAAAACGAAAACGAAGACGAAAACGAAGACGAAAACGAAAACGAAAACGAAAACGAAAGAGCCGCATTTCTGCGGCTCTTTTTGTTGATATCGGTCATCTTATCTTCCTGTATCCTTCCAAGTAAAATTATGAGTACCGTCATTCATTGTAAGAGTCAACGGATAACCATCAGCATCGAAAGTATAGATGAAATTTGTTGTATCCGATTTTCCATCATCACCAATTTCAATTACAGATATAGGCAAATATTCATTTGCTACACCGTAAGCGGCATCAGGAAGAGCGTTGAGATAATCGAATCTTAGTTTTCCAAAATTTTTGTACTTTTCTTCTTTAGAGAAGATGAATACGGATTTAGAATCAGATCTTTGAGTCTCTACTACATTCCCATCTTTCCATTTGTAAGTCTCTACCATTTTACCATTTATTGCAGGATCACTGTAATTGTTGATTTCCCACGTATAAGAGATCAACTCTCCTAGGTCGTTATACTCATAAATGAACTTTTTGTTATCACCGTACTGATACTTTGAGACATTTCCCTGCGAAGTATATTCTCCAGAAAAGTCAAGCACTCCATTATTGGATATTTGCTGACCTAAGATTGTCTTATCTTCATAAGTTAGAACTGTAAGTATAGAATCAGAATTAGAATATGAAGCTTTCTTTCTGACAATACGGCCAATGTAGTCGTAATTCAAGCTAATGTGTTCTGTAAAACTTGAGTCATGGTATTTCAACACAACTGATTCCAAAACCTTTAACGGCTTTCTCTTTGGAAAATCCTCATCATCGCACGACGTCATAAATGTGAGTGCAGACAACATAATGCCTGATGCAACTCCAAAAAACAGATTTTTATTCATAAGCATTTCGATGTATTATTTATATTACAAACGTATGTATATAAACAAATATTGTATGAAAACCAGTAAAAAGGCGACATTTTCTTTAGGTTGAAGGCAATAGCCAGGTGCTACTTGTTTCGCCAGACAAATTCGTAAAAATCCGAATTTATTTACGAAAAAGAAAGAATATTCACTTAGCACAATAAGCACTAATTATCTAATAATCAATAAGCATACTAACTATATCAAATCAATTCAACGCAACCAAATCAGACTTCTCATATCGATTATGGCCTTGTAAACTCTTTTTATATTTCCAACAAACAATTGCCTCCTCTAGGCTTTTCCCCTTGTTATCTTCAAAAAAATCTCGAATGTAGGTATTATATTCAAACTGCTTGTCGATAGCCGTTTTATCTTTCTTCTTTTCTTCTAAAATATGATAATATGCGTCAATAGCATCTTCATATGTTTTACCTGCATTGCTCTTTAACCATTTTTGAAATAACACATTAAACGAGAAACTCTTCCCAATTTTTTCCTTAAAGAATTTTCTATGTTTCTCTGAGCAAACAAAATTATCCTCAATGATTGTTTGTTCTGTTAATTCTCCTATATCCAAAGTGACTTTTCTATATACTTTCTCTGCTGCCACAATATTACCGGAATCCAAGAAAGTAGCAATTCTATTTGTGAGTTCTAATTTACCTCCTGATACAGGTAATTTATTCTTTCTACAAAAATCAACTAATTCTTCTTTTAGATAATAAAAGCTTCTGAACGTTTCTCCTTTTAGTCCTATTTTTATTTCTGGTCGCTCACTTATCATGGTTTTTCTCTATTAATTCATTACATAAAACGTACGCAACAAAAAAAGGTCAGGTTTTAACCTGACCTTTTATAATTCCTTTCTAGTAATTTCTTACTTCAAACCTACTGTAGGATCACAGTTTGTCTCCTGAGTTCCGATTCCGCAGTACTCCTTCAAAGAATCAAATGCCTTGTAGAAGTCTAGAGAAGCAGCGCGCTCCCAGTCAAGAGCAGCAGCCTCAACATCACCACCCTTGTAACGTAGGTGACCACGGTTGTAGTATGCCTTAGCAAACTGAGGTGTAAGAGCGATTGCCTTGTTGTAATCCTTCATTGCAGCCTTCTCATCACCAAGCTCAGCGTATGAGTTACCTCTGTTGAAGTAAGCCTCAGCGAACTTAGGGTTGATCTTGATAGCAGCGTTGTTATCCTCGATAGAACCCTTAACATCACCAAGCTCTTTTCTTGTAGTAGCACGGTTGTAGAATGTCAAGGCATCATTTGGATTTGACTCAAGCACTACATCGTAATCTGACTTTGCACCTTTGTAATCTCCCAAACGGAATTTTGCGTTACCCATGTTGCCGTAAGCCTCAATGAACTTTGGATTTAACTCAAGCACTTTGTTGAAGCTCTGGATAGCAGCCTTGTACTCAGCGTTGCGATACTTCTGAATACCCTCGTTGAAATACTCAGTTACACTCTTCTGAGCTGATGCTGTCAACGCAAAACAAACTGTTGACACTAGTAAAAAGAAAAATTTTCTCATCTTTTAAATCGTTTAGTCCGTTATCTCTTGACAACTGACATTCTTTCTTGAATTTTTTAACCTAATATTGTATAATTGGTCTCGCATATTATTTATAAAGCTTAACCAACGTATATACGAATGCAAAAATACAACTTTTAAGATATAAAACTAACATATTCTCTTTTTTTTATGTTAAAAATTCTTTTTAAACCTTTATTCATCGACTGATTTAATGTTATACATCATTAATGACTATTTTTTCGTGTCAAATTCTTGTGATATATTGATTTTTGGCATTATTTTAGTGTGCAAATATTAGAACTAATAATAGTTATTGCCATGGAAAAGAAAGTAAAAATACATTGCGTCAACAGCAATATAACTAATTCATATCCCGCTGGCATCACATTGGAGGAGATCTGTCCAAAGGATGTCAAAGCGATTGTAGCGAAAGTGAACGGTAAGATCAAGGACCTAAAATTCTGCGTATATAAACCTAAATGTGTGGAATTCCTCGGACTCGATTCTCTTCACGGTGTAAGAGCTTACATTCGAAGCATCTCATTCTTATTATATGAGGCTGTTAATCACCTAAACAAAGATGCATGCCTACGTATCGAGCATCCTATCTCTGGCGGTTACCTTTGCCAGGTCGCTGGTCTTGGAGAC
>DCIP01000033.1:497-3746 GCA_002317115.1 Candidatus Scybalocola fimicaballi | reverse complement strand
GCCAAGGAGAGATTCTTCAGCCACCGTGATGAATTCGGTCAGTGGGATCCAAAGAACCAGCGTCCTGAACTATGGAATATCTTCAACGGAAAGAAAAACTTAGGTGAGCATTTCCGCGTCTTCCCGATATCAAACTGGACAGAAATGGACGTATGGCAGTATATTCTTCAGGAGAATATCCCATTGCCAAGCCTTTATTACACTCATGAGCGCGACGTGTTTGAGCGCGACGGAATCTGGTACGCTCACTACCCATTCATGCAGTTGAAGCCAAATGAGAAGGTTGTAAAGAAGCAAGTTCGCTGCCGTACAATTGGAGATATCACATGTACTGGTTTAACGCTATCTTCAGCCAACAGCATTGAGGATATCATCGATGAAATCGCCTCAAGTAGAGTCACTGAACGTGGTGGACGTGCCGATGACAAACGTTCTGAAACAGCAATGGAGGATCGTAAAAAGGCAGGATATTTTTAATTAATAATTAATAGTTAATAGTTAATAGTTCTGGGAAGCTTCCTCTTAGAGACGTCCCCATGGGACGACTTTTGAATTAAAAAGGAAATCAATATTTGTAGAAAAGAAATTAAATTATGAGCAATATAGAGAATAAAGTAGGTACAGGTTACCTTGACATGGAGTTGTTGAGATTTACCACTGCAGGAAGTGTAGACGACGGTAAATCAACATTGATCGGTCGTCTTTTGTACGATTCTAAATCAATTTTCGAAGATCAGCTTGAGGCTGTTGAGGCTGCGTCAGAGCGTCTTGGAAATGCCGAAGTCAACTTGGCTTTGCTAACTGATGGTCTAAGAGCAGAAAGAGAGCAGGGTATCACTATCGACGTCGCATACAGATATTTCGCCACTCCAAAGCGTAAGTTTATTATCGCTGACACTCCAGGCCATATCGAATATACAAGAAACATGGTGACTGGCGCTTCTACCGCTGATGCCGCTATCATCTTGGTGGATGCCCGCAACGGTATCATCGAGCAAACTAAACGTCATTCATACATCGCGTCGCTACTAAAGATCGACTATGTTATTGTGGCAATCAATAAGATGGATTTGGTTGACTTCTCTGAGGAGGTTTACGAGAACATCAAGAAAGAATATGCTCACATCGCTGAGTTGCTTGGTTTGAAGCACGTCTACTTCATTCCTATCTCGGCTTTGAAGGGCGACAACGTTGTGAATGCTTCTCAGAATACTCCTTGGTATAAGGGCGAGACTCTTCTTCATCTTCTTGAGCAGGTGCCATTGAAAGAGGGTATTGATCAACTTCCTTTCCGTTTCCCAGTACAGTATGTGGTTCGCCCTCAGACGGCTGAGTGGCCTGACTACCGTGCATACGCCGGTCGTGTGGCAAGCGGATCAATCAAAGTTGGAGATAAGGTGACGGTACTTCCTTCATATACTGAGTCGACTGTTTCTCGTATCGACGAGGGAACAAAGCAGATTGATGAGGCTCAGGCTCCACAAAGTATCAGCATCTCGTTGGCTGATGATGTCGACGTGAGCCGTGGTTCACAGATTGTGAAGAGCAGTGAGATTCCTCACGTTGGCCAGCAGGTAGAGTTGATGGTTTGCTGGTTGAACCACCGTCCACTTCAGTTGAGACAGAAATACATCATCAAACATGCCACTGATGAGGTGCAAGGTTTGGTTACTGCCGTCGACTATAAGGTGAATATCAACACTTTGGAGAATATCACTGATGATCAGAAGATCAACATGAATGATATCGCAAAGGTGACTTTGAAAGTGTCTAAACCACTTGCTTACGATATTTATGCTAACAACCGTACAACAGGTTCTTTGATCTTCGTCGACGAGGGTACGAATGAGACTGTAGGTGCAGGAATGATTGTTGAATAAGTATGATTGTAGAATAGGGGATGACTATGGCGAATGAAGAATTAGCAAAACAATTAAACGAGTCGTTGAAAGACTCTACTCCTGAGGAGATTTTAGCATATTTTCTTCCAAAGTACAACGACAGAATCGCTCTTGCATCAAGTCTTGGACTCGAAGACCAAGTGTTGACTGCGATGATCGCAAAAATCAAGAAAGATGCCCGCGTCTTCACAATTGATACTGGCCGACTTTTCCCAGAGTGCTACCAACTAATCGACCGTACAAACGACAAGTATGACATCAAGATTGAGGTTTACTCGCCAGAACATACTGGAGTGGAGAAGTATGTAAGAGAAAACGGAGTCAATGCCTTTTATCAGAGTATTGAGAAACGTAAGGCATGCTGCCACTGCCGTAAGATCGAACCACTTTTGAGAGCCCTTTCCACTTTGGATGTTTGGATCTGTGGATTGAGAGCGTCGCAGGCAGTCACTCGCACGAATATCAGTGTGGTTGAGTGGGATGCAAACAACGGTTTGATCAAAGTGAATCCATTGGCTAAATGGTCGGAAGAGGATGTTTGGAAATACATCAAAGAGAACCGTGTGCCATACAATAAACTTCATGACCAGGGGTTTCCATCAATCGGTTGCCAACCATGTACGCGTGCAATTGATCCAGGTGAGGATATCAGAGCTGGCAGATGGTGGTGGGAAGATCCAGAGCACAAAGAGTGTGGACTTCACAAACGTTAATCATTTATTAGATTGAATATTATGTACAAATTACCAGATACATTATCAAAAGATATAGAAAAATTCGGAGCTCTTGCTGCTGGTTATCAGAAGAATACAGTCAGTGGAGTAGAGTTTAAGGCATTCCGTGTGCCCATGGGAGTGTATGAGCAGCGAAAGAACGAGGTCTACATGGCTCGAATCCGCGCTACTGGTGGTGTGATTACTCCAGAGCAGCTTATCAAAGTGATTGATATCGCCAAAGCCAACGGTTCAGACCTGCTTCATATCACAACTCGTGCTGAAATCCAGATTTTGAATCTGGAATTGGATAAGGTGCAGAATGTGCTAGAACAGTTGAAAGGAGCTGAGTTGGCTACAAAGGGTGGTGGTGGAAACACTGTCCGCAATATCCTTGTCAGCGAATTTTCAGGAATCAGCGATAACGAAGTGTTCGATACCACTCCTTACGCAATGGCGTTGACTGACGCAGTTGTGCCAGAAGCAGACTCATATTTGATGCCACGAAAAATGAAGATAGCATTCTCATCCGACGAGAATTATGAAGACTACGCCAATATCAACGACGTCGGCCTTGTGGCTAAAATCAAAGACGGAAAGCGTGGATTCAAGGTTTATATCGGTGGAGGTGCTGG
>DCIP01000033.1:0-439 GCA_002317115.1 Candidatus Scybalocola fimicaballi | reverse complement strand
AAAGGTTTGAAGGATTTCTTCAATGCTCACGGAAATCGTAAAGATAAGTATAAAGCACGTATCAGATTCATTTTCTATAAGTTAGGTCAGGAAGAAACATTCAAGTTGATCGACCAGTATTTCGAGAAAGCAAAGGCTGAAGGCAAAACACTTGATGTTCATCCAGAGGATTATCCTCACAGCAAAGCATCTGATAAGACGGTGGTATTGCCATTCATTTGGGGAAATATCTGGATCAACGACGACGAGAAGGTAAAGGCATTGAAAGATGTGTTGAACTACGTGGCTAAGTTTGGCAAGCACACAGTTCGTTTCACCCCACGTCAGAATATCCGATTGAGAAATATTCCTGAATCGGCATTACCAGAGTTGGAGAAATTGCTTGCTGCCTACACACCTGAATATGGCAAACCAGCAGTGTTGAACAACGTCGTGTCAT
>DCIP01000197.1:11184-19589 GCA_002317115.1 Candidatus Scybalocola fimicaballi | reverse complement strand
TATGATAAGGATGTTAAGCAGGTTCTTCCGTTGACTCCAATTGACGAGTTGCAGCTTCCTGAAATTACAACTCCTGATAGTGGTCCTACGCACATGGGAGCCGCACTGAACAAGTTGATGGAAATGGTGGATGTAGAAGTAAATAAAGGTACACCTACACAAAAAGGCGATTGGATGCCATTGCTATTCCTTATGACTGATGGTCATCCTTCGGATATTATGGAGTTTAACGAAGTTATTCCAAAAGTAAAGAACAGTCCGTTTGCAACGGTTGTTTGCTGTGCTGCTGGTCCAAAAGCAAAAACAGACGATTTGAAGAAGCTCACTGATAGAGTTTATCAGATTGACACATTAGATAGTGCCTCCTTGATGAAGTTCTTCAAATGGGTCAGCGGAGTCGTTCAGGAAGGAAATAAGTCCATGGGTGCTACCGATGAACTTGTACTCCCTCCACCTCCAGAAGAAGTTAATGTAGTAATTTAAGTAATATGTCTTGGTTTAGTAAAATATTGGGTTCAAGGACTTCAAACGAGAAAGACACGAAGCTATCGATTCACCAACAAGAATCGGTGCTGCCGGTTGTGACTCGTTCCAAAGGAATAGAACCGAAAGAACAAACAAATGATTCTTACCCCCAAGAGAACCACATGCCAGCTCGCAAACAAGTAAAAGAGCCTGTTGCAGAAGAATCCTCAAAGACTATTTTGTATATTCCACCTAAGAATACAACTCAGGAGGAAATACTTAATTATCTCAAGAATAGTCCATCACAGATTACATTTATCCACGGTAAAGCAGGTTGCGGGAAAACATTCCTATTGCAGAAAGTAGAGAAAGAAATCGCTGGCTGTCATATTTTGACTCCAACGAATCTTGCATGTAAGTTGTATGACAATGCTACAACCATGCATTCTTTTTTCTACGGAGCATTTGACGACCTCGACGAAGGTTATCAGAATCCTCAAAATCTTACCTCAAATGTAAACAACACAAGGTCTGCTATTTATATCAAGTCAGTAAAAATGCTTATTATTGACGAAATATCTATGGTTCGTTCTGATACATTTGAGATGATGAATTGCATATTCCAGAAGGTTTTAAATAACTCAAAACCTTTTGGTGGTGTTCCTGTTGTCGTTGTTGGTGATCTATTTCAGTTACCTCCTATTGTCAGCGACGAAGCAATTGGTAAGTATCTCGAAAAGGAATACGGAGGTATCTATTTCTTCCATAGTCATGTTATTCATAATAACCTTAAATCTATAAAACTGTTTGAACTAACCAAGTCTTATAGACAGCAAAACGATCAAAATTATGTGAATATCCTTGATGCCTTTAGAATGCCAATGGATGCATCTAAGAAAGTTGAGATTCTTCAGAAACTCAATACAAGGGTTGTTCAAGACGTTCCTGATGATGTTATTAGAATTGCGTCTTCTAATGACGAAGTACGAAAAGTCAATTTTGAACATTTATCATTGTTGGAAGGTCAAATTGAGAAATCTGTCGCAAAACTAAGCGTCTCAAAGTCTTCTAATCGCAATGAGCATGTATCTTTTGACTATACAAAGATAAATAACTATGACGACATCATGCCTATTGAGATGCCGTCTAACTATGAGCCAATTCTCGAGTATAAGAAAGGTGCTAAAGTGATGTTAACTACTTCTAATCGTAGAGGTGGTTATGTCAATGGTGATTTTGGCTACATTGAAGGAATACACAATGGAAAGTTAACTGTAAAACTTGAAAAAGGTGGACGAACTATTGTTTTACCAGAATATATGAATCAAGTAGAGCATTACCGTTATGAGATGATATATGATGAAACGAAGCATAAACTGACTCGAGTTTCCCCTTATATTCAAAAGACGGTTCAATTCCCCCTTAAACTGGCTTATGCTTTTACTATTCATAAATCGCAAGGACAGACTTATGACAAAGTTGTGCTTGATTTGAATAGCCATATATTTGCCCCTGGTCAATTGTATGTCGCATTAAGTAGAGTAAAAAGTCTTAAAGGTCTTTACTTAACAAAACCCTTAACATATAGCGATATTATATCTGATGAGACTATATTTGAGTTCCTTTATACATTGAGAAAAGGAATATCAGAATCAAAAGCAACAGAGGAACAGAAGATCGAAATTCGACCAACTAAATACAACCCTCATTGTGAGAACTTCATTAGCTTCATTAGGATGAAGGAGCCTGATGTATCTGCCAGTCAGTTCATGATACATATTCTCAAAGGTTATATGAATCTAATCAATGAAGCAGATTTTGATCTGGCTTTCGAGGAATTGGATAAGATAGTTCGTGTTATTGAAGATTCTTATATCACAACTCGGTATGAAGACATCATAAGTAATATGAAGAGTGTAAATCAACGTGATGAAAAATCATGTCAGATGTATTTGAACTGTATTTTTGAAGTATATACAGATGTAATCCTCTCTCCGAGATCAAAAGTAGTTGATACAAGCAAATCTCTACCAGTTGGGTGTATATAGACAAATATTTTATAAGGTATAAAATGTGGACTATATAATTTATAGATATTGTTTACATTTTCATACATCACAAGATAAAAATCGATTAAAATAATGACTTTTTAATAGAATTAGCTATGAGACGATTACCAATATATTTCCTTGTAGACGTATCAGAGTCTATGGTAGGAGAACCGATAGAACAAGTTCAAAATGGAATGCGTACAATTATTCAGGAATTACGTGTTGATCCATATGCATTGGAGACTGCTTTTGTTTCCGTGATTGCTTTTGCAGGCAAAGCTAAGAGCATTTCTCCTCTAACTGAATTATACAAGTTTTATCCTCCTGTATTTCCTATTGGTGGAGGAACTTCTTTAGGTGCTGCTTTAGAGTTTCTTATGGATGATATGGATCGTTCTCTTCAAAAGACAACTGTGGATATGAAGGGAGACTGGAAACCTATTGTGTTTTTGTTCACAGATGGTACGCCAACAGATGATACAACTAAGACATTTGCAAGATGGAATGCGAAATATAGAAAAGCTTGTAACTTAGTTGCCATTTCAATCGGTGATAATGTTAACACTTATATTTTAGGACAAATTTCAGATAATGTTCTACTATTGAAGGATACAGATGCGGAGTCTTTTTCAAAATTCTTCAAATGGGTTACCGCATCTATTAAAGCTACAAGTGTTTCTGTAACTGACTATTCAAATGATGATGTCCAATTAGCCCCGACATCAGGTATAAATTTAGAGAAGGTTGATACATCAAAGTCAGTAAAAATTGATGAAAATTTTGCTGTCGTTTTGGGAAAATGCCAAACTACAGATAAACAGTATTTGATAAAATATTCAAAAAAACTAAGATCGTCTCAATTATCCATTTTGGATGGATTCTCGGTTAAAGAATTTGGATTGGTTGGTGCTTATCCTATAGATGAAAAATCATATTCTGAGTTAAGTGCAGATGGACAATCTAATGTACACGTTTATACTAGTGAATTGAGAGGTTGTCCAGCATGTCCTTGTTGTGGAAATCAACTTGGATTTGTTGTTTGTGAGTGTGGTAATATATTTTGTGCAGGAGATAATTCAAATTCTCATTGTCCGTGGTGTGGAATGGAAGGTGAATTATCTAGTATAGAAGGTGGTGGTATAGAAGTAAATAGAACTAGAGGGTAATCATGAGTGTAGTAAGTATGATTCTTGATAAAGTAGGCATCAGAGATGTCACACTTGCACAGGCTGACGATTTTGAGAAGTGGTTGTTAAACTATTGGTGGAACAAGTATTCTGAAGAACGTATGAATAAACGTATTATAGTTGAAAATCAAATTAGAGACTTGAATATTCGTTTGACAAATGGAACTGTCAATAAAGAATATCTGCAAGAAATAAACCTTCCTTCTGATTTAGTCAGAGATATTAGAATTGATGGGTTAGAAGAATTAGGATTGTCATCAGAAACAACTGACGACAACAAAATAATCATTAAAGGCAAGCCAGTGCAAGCAGGCGATTTTGATGTTAAACTTTGTTTCAAAATAAAAGATTGGATTGATGGAGAGGAAATTTCATGCTTGAAGATTCCTGTTGCTTTTAATCCAGATCCTCGGTCACTTTGGAAGAACATTCCAACTGATAAAGAAACGACTAGTTTTTTCAAAGAAGATTCTGTATGTGATTACATAAAAGTAGAAGCAAAAGAAGGTGGTGAAGCGAGAAAAGATATAGTTGTTGCAAGTCAAAGAGGACGATCTCATGCACAAGAAGGCAAACCTCGTGATGACCATTACAATGTATTTCACTGTGAAGAATCTGGCTGGTATGTACTTTCAGTCGCTGATGGAGCAGGTTCTGCTAAATATTCACGTAAAGGTTCGCAAATTGCTTGTGACACTGTTGTCGATTTCTGCAAAGAGCAATTGAAGTCAAACATAGAGTTTGAAACTAATATAAGAGACTACCAGGATGCAGAAGACAAAGCCAATGCTCAAAAGGTGGTTGGCGATATGATTTATAAGATTCTCGGAACTGCAGCTCATAAGGCGTATAAGGCAATTAATGATTTTGCGGCGGACAAGGCTGTCAATAATCCTGATTTTGCTGGCGTTAAAACAAAAGATTTTGCGACAACGCTGTTATTGGCAATCTGTAAGAAATTCGATTTCGGTTGGTTTGTGGCTACGTTTTGGGTTGGAGACGGAGCTCTCTGCATATACAATGCAGACAAGAATTCATTTAAGTTGCTTGGCGAACCAGATGAAGGCGAGTTCTCTGGTCAGACGCGCTTCCTAACAATGCCAGAGATCTTTACTGATGCTACGTCTTTCTACAAAAGATTCCGCTTCTCTATAGAGGATGACTTTACCGCTTTGTTTTTGATGACAGATGGTGTTTCTGACCCTATGTTTGAAACAGATGTGAATTTGAGAAGCATTGACAAGTGGCATCAATTGTATAATTCATTACAGACAGGATTCCCTGAAGATCAGATTTCTGGTGTGAAGTTTACTGATAACAATGAAGAATCCAAATATCAATTACTTCGATGGCTTGATTTTTGGTCTCCAGGAAATCATGATGATAGAACTATAGCAATATTATACTAATATGGCACAGACGATTAGATTAACAGCTACTGATGGTTCGTCAGTTGAGTTTGTAGATGAGGTCATTGGTTCTGGGGCAATGAAGGATGTATACTTCAGTCCAGATAAATCTTATGTCGTAGGATTCTTTAGAACCCCACAAGATATAAACTCAAAAGAACGACTACAAAACATTGTCGGTATTTACCGTGATCGTATTTTCAATCAGGTTGGTGGAGACTATTGGGAGAAATTATTCTGTTGGCCAACGAAAATGGTCGAATGGAATGGTAAACTTGGAATTGTATGCCCTACATACGCTAAGCACTTCTTTTTTGAGAGTGGCAAATTCAAAGGTAAGGAAAAGGAAGGCAAGTGGTTTGCTTCTGCCAAACTGAGAAATAAGTTTGTAGAAGATGAGCACAAAGGAACTTGGCTGACTCATTTCCACATGTGTATTCAAATTGCTAGAGCAGTGAAGAGGCTACATGCGGCGGGTCTTGCTCATTCTGATTTGTCATACAAGAATGTATTAGTTGATCCTAAAACGGGAAAGGCTAACATTATTGATTGTGATGGTTTGGTTGTGCCTGGAAAATTTCCACCTGATGTTGTCGGAACTCCAGATTTTATAGCTCCTGAAGTTCTT
The DNA here is from genome assembly GCA_002317115.1 of Candidatus Scybalocola fimicaballi. GTDB lineage: Bacteria > Bacteroidota > Bacteroidia > Bacteroidales > Paludibacteraceae > UBA1723. The sequence goes on along the minus strand of DCIP01000197.1, from coordinate 13,849 downwards.
GAAACTAGAAGTCTAAAGATAGGAGACCCAAATAAAAAACTTCCAAGTATTCAAACTGATCGTCATGCTTTAGCAGTGCTTATATACATGTATCTGTTATATAGACATCCATTGCGTGGCGGTAAAGTAAATGATCTTGATGCCGCAAAAGACGAGGAATTGTCAATGGGGTCTAAAGCATTGTTTGTTGAACATCCGACAGACAAAAGTAATCGTCCTAATCTAAAAAATTTAACGCCAAGTGAGTTGCCTCAAGGTGACGTGACTAAATTGCCTTATACAATATGTGGTCCATACTTAAAAACATTGTTTGATAAGGCATTCATTGATGGTCTTCATGATCCAATGAAGAGACCTGCTGCGGTGGAATGGGAACAAGCTTTGGTGAAGACGACAGATTTAATGCAACCTTGTCAGAATCCAAAATGTAAGGCTCATTGGTTTGTTTTTGATAATTCTACGAAACCCAAATGTCCGTTTTGTGGAACTGAATATCATGGACAATTGCCAGTGTTGAACTTATACTATTCTCCTAAGGCTGGAGTTTTTCGTCCAGAGAATTATAGACTAATGGTTTATGATAAACAAACTCTCTACATGTGGCATGTGAATAGATTCATAGAACCTAATGAAAAACTTTCTGTAGACGATAAGAAACCAGTAGGGGATTTTCATTTTCATAATGGCAAATGGATTCTTATCAATAGGCGTCTTCCAGAATTATGGGATAAAGATGTTGATAAAAAAATTGAAATTGGTCAGTTTGTTGAACTTACCGAAGGAAAGAAGATTCTTTTGGGCAAGAATGATGGAGATAGATTGATTATTGTGCAGATAGTCAACAATTAAACGATTAATTAAAAAATTAATTTGTTGAATATATGAAAAAAATAGAATGTTTTTTATTTGCACTTATATTAAGTATCGTTAGTATAAATGCTCAGAATTGGGGTGGTTATTCAAACTCATATAGGCAAGAGCAGCAGAGTGCGAGTATTACTTTTTCTAATAGTTCCGATTATACGATGACGCTTCGTTTGTTAAAGATCGGTATTCGTGGAAATACTTATTATTCAACCGTATATTTGGGATCTCATTCAAGCAAGACTGTTTCGTTTGAAAGCACTAGCTCTTATAAGGTCAAAATAAAAGCTGTTCGAAACGGAATCGCATCATATCACGATGGAGGTACATTTGATGTCATTTGTGATTATCGTGGATACACTCAAGGTTCTATGTCATTTAGCATGTCAACTTATGGCAATGGCTTAGGACCTTCAATTTCTGCGGCAGAATTTGAAAACAATAATTGATGACTCATAAATATTAAATATGAACCAGAACAATCATTACACAGGCTTAACCGATGCCGAAGTGCTCGAGAGCCGAAACCAACATGGTGCTAATATTCTTACTCCACCAGCCGAAGAATCTATGTGGGAGAAGATTAAAAATTGTATGCACTTTTGGTTGTTAAAAGTTGATTTAGCAATATTCATAATTGCTGCACTTGTTGCGATTGTATTGCCAATGACAAGTTATTCTCATGAAGGTATTTGGATTGCTCCAGTACTTTCTTTTGTGTTATTTATTTTAACATATTTTGTTGCATATCTTGGTGGAGAATGGAACGAAGAAGACGGGGAGTTTGATATTGATTCTTTGTTCACAATTCTTTTGTTTGCTCTTCTACTTTCTGGTGCAATTGCATTCTACAATGGCGTGTTTGGTGGAGTTGAAGGATGGGAACCATACCTTGAACTTGTTGGTATTGCGGCTGCTGTGCTTCTTGCCACTACCGTCGCTCACATTCTTGAATCTCAGAATGAGAAGACATTCAAGAGTTTGAATGAAGTGAATGATGATACTTTAGTAAAAGTTATTCGTAACAATAATGTTTGTCAAGTTTCCCGTAAGGATATTGTAGTTGGCGACGTTATTTTACTTGAAGCAGGTGAGGAAGTTCCTGCTGATGCAGAGCTTCTTAGTTGTATGAATTTAATTATGAATGAGTCTTCATTAACTGGAGAACCTTTATGCTTTAAGACAACCAATTCTGATGAATTTGATCAAAATGCAACGTATCCATCAAATCATATAATGAAAGGTTGTATTGTTATGGAAGGTGATTGTGTGGCTAAAGTGTTTGCTGTAGGCGACAAAACTGCTTGTGGCGAAGTTTTTGAAGCAGCTCAAGTAAAAGATGGTGATGCTACTCCATTAAGTGAGAAACTGGATGAACTTGCTGGACTAATTACAAAGACAAGTTATTTTATTGCAATCCTAATTGTGCTTGGACGTCTTGTTCGTCATGCTTTGATGTTGCCTGATACAAATTATGGTTCATTATTTGGATTCTTTGGCGGCTCTCTCGTTCTTGCAGGAGTTATTTATTGGGGATTTAATAAGAAAAAGAATGAAGAGAATGAGGAAAGTATCGAACTTTATCAGGTACTCGCATTCATGATCTTACCTATCATTGGAGTTATTGTTTATTTTGCTTATGGCACAACAGGAGAAACAAATTGGCCGACTTTTATCCAATATGCACTAGATTCTATAATGATTGCTGTGACTCTAATAGTTGTGGCTGTGCCTGAAGGATTGCCTATGGCTGTGACGTTGAGTCTGGCATTCAGTATGAAGCGTTTGATGAAGCAGAACA
>DCIP01000197.1:0-11157 GCA_002317115.1 Candidatus Scybalocola fimicaballi | reverse complement strand
ATGCATGCTTGTGAGACAATGGGGGCTGTTTCTGTTATCTGTTCAGATAAAACTGGTACTTTGACTCAGAATCAGATGACAGTTGTAGAGACAGCATTCTCCGAGTTGAAAGATCAAAAATTGGGTTGTGATAGATCATCTTCTCTATTAAAAGAGTGTATCGCAATTAATACAACTGCTAATTTGGATCATGCGAATCCTCAAAAGGTCAAAGCGATTGGTAATCCAACAGAAGGAGCTTTACTTTTATGGCTTGAGAGTAATGGCGTTAACTATCTAGATATTCGAGAAAGTTTGTCTGTTATTGATCGTCTTCAGTTCACAACAGAACTTAAATATATGGCGACGATAGTTAATTCAAAGGTGACAGGAAAACGTATTGTTTACGTAAAAGGAGCTCCAGATATTCTGATGAACCTATGTCAAGTTTCAAAATCAGATATTGAAGCATATAATGATAAATTGGTTGAATATCAAAATCATGCTTATCGTACACTGGCATTTGCATATAAAGAATTAAATGATGACGATGATATTTTTACTGATGGAAAATTGAATATCAACGATCTTAGTATGATGGGAATCGTTGGTATTTTGGATCCTGTGCGTTCAGATGTGCCTGATGCTATTGCAGAATGTTTGAAAGCTGGTATCCAGGTTAAGATTGTCACGGGAGATGCTCCAGGTACAGCAAAAGAAATTGCTCGTCAGCTTGGCCTTTGGAAAAATGAAGATACTGATATAAATATTCTTATCGGAACAGAACTTGCTGAGATGTCGGATGATGATCTAAAAGAGAGATTGCCTAAGGTTAAAATTATATCACGAGCTCGTCCAAATGATAAAGAGCGTGCTGTACGTATCTTGAAGGACCTTGATTATATTGTTGCTGTAACAGGAGATGGAACAAATGATGCTCCTGCTCTTAACGCTGCTAACGTTGGTCTATCTATGGGTGATGGTACTGCTGTTGCAAAAGAGGCTAGTGATATGACTATTATAGACAATTCATTTAGCACTATTGCTAATGCTGTGATGTGGGGCCGTTCTCTTTATAAAAATATCAAGCGTTTTATCTTATTCCAGATGACGGTAAATGTTGCCGCTTGTCTTATTGTTGCAATTGGTGCTTTTATTGGAGAAGAATCTCCTTTAACTGTAACTCAGATGCTTTGGGTAAATTTGATTATGGATACATTTGCCGCTCTTGCGTTAGCTTCATTGCCTCCTGCAAAAACAGTTATGGATGAGAATCCACGATCTGTAAATGAACATATTCTTAAAGATATGGGAAAGGGTATCTTAGGTGTAGGTGGAATATTTACAGTAATCCTTCTTGGAATTTGTATATATTTCCAACACACTAATGTAACTTGTTTGACAGATCTTTTCGATGGATCGGCGATGTGGGGAAATAACAATGGACTTTCTGCATACGAATTAGGTTTGTTCTTCACAATTTTCGTGATGCTTCAGTTCTGGAATTTGTTCAATGCAAAGGCATTTATGACTTCAGATTCTGCATTTAAGGGAATTTCATGGAAAGACACAAAATGGTTTATTATCATCGCCTTGGTAATCTTCCTTGGTCAAGTCCTAATGACTGAAATGCCAGGTTTACAGGAAATGTTTAATGTGGCACAGGGAGGAATTAAGGTTATTGATTGGGTTATAATCACTGCTGCAACGTCATTGGTATTGGTTGTTGGTGAGGTTATGAGATTTGTAAAACGATAATTTATGTTCATGAGGGTGCGATTGTTGAGGTGCACCCTCTCTACTAACAACCAAGTTATAAACTCGCTTTTAACTTGGTATTGTTTGCACATAATTCATTAGTCTAAAATTAAATCCCATTATGAAAACACGTACAAAAACTGTAGTGTTAGGTAAATTCCTAACTTTGGCATTGAACTTTTTCGTTTCTTGTTCTTCTCAGAAAGCAAATTCTGATTTGGACAATACATCTTCTATTGAGATTGACTATGATTCTTTTATTAAAAAATTGGAAATGGATTTATTAGATGATCCATTTGCTTGTCAGACAGACAACCCTCAAGGATTATGTTGTTTGTCCGCATGGTACTTGGATTCAGAAGAAGAAAGTAAGATTCTAAGTAACGACCTTTATAATGCATTTGCGTTTTCTCATTCTATATGGGCAGACTATGAAATATGGGCTCGTACTCAAATGTCTGGATCAGAACAACTTGTACCTACAGATAGCATTATATTTGCTATTGGAAATATTAGTGCTAAGAAATTAGGACTTAAACATCAACACGAAGCAGAAAAATTCCAAAAAGAAATGGTTTGGTTCATTAATAATGGTCCAGAAAAATGGTCGGAAGATCGATTTCCAGGCAGAGTTTACAATAAATATAATGATTTTATTGTGGACAATATAGAACATTTTGACACTTCTAAAGTGTACAATTACTTTTCTTATGTCGACGCCTTAATTTCCAAGTACGATAGTATTCAAAAAGAAATCGAGGCTATTCAAGACGATTCAACAATGATCGATGCCATTTGTCAAAAAATAGAGGGTGCAAGAAGTTTTGACGAACAATGTGCGATCACTCTTGCTTGTTCAATGAAAAGCTCAACATTTCGTGGCACTTATTCTATCGACTTGATGTCTTCATTGTTAAACTCCGGCAAATATTCAATTTTATTGGAACGAATGTGGATTTTATGGAGAGCTTTTTCTCAATCTGTATTAGGTCGGTCTAGAGACGCCGTCATTCCAAATTATTCGTATGATAGAATGAGAAAACAAGTTTATACTACCATCTCCAAACATGTCAAAGAAAATCCTCAAGATACAAATGCAATAGCCTGTGGATTGTGTCTTATCAATCATCCAGGAATGGTCAGAAATGGTGATTATATGTTTGGGAATGATGCCGACGTTGACATTATGAAATATTGCCCTAATTTTTATGGATTCTTGGATTCAGATGAAGAATAGTTCTATAGATAGTGTAAAATTATAAATGCTAAAATGCGAAAAACAGATTGCCCAATTTGACCGTTGGAAACAGAAACTGATAAAATTCACTCATCCAGACGCACTTTCGTGCGTCTTTTTTTGTATTTTGTTTAATCGATTAAATAAGAATATACCAATTTTGTTTAATTGATTGAATAAAAACGACTATATTTTGTTTAATTGATTGAATAAAAGTGTATTTTTGTCTCTTGAAAATACATTTACGAACATGGACAAACAGATTCTAAAACAAATAATACGGGATAATCAATCGGAAGTAGAACGATATGAGATAATGCCAAGGAAGGTGATGTTGGATGATTTTCCTTGTATTGTGATAGTTGGTGTTCGTCGTTCTGGAAAATCGTATATGTTGTTCCAAAAGATGCAGGAGCTATTGGCTGAAGGTCGAAAATGGGATGAGATGTTGTATGTGAATTTTGAGGATGAACGATTGTCTGATTTTACGACGTCGGATTTTAATAAACTTTTGGAATGTCATGGAGAGATGTATGGCAAACGTCCAATGTTGTTTCTTGATGAAATTCAAAATGTCGATCATTGGGAGAAATTTGCTAGACGAATGGCGGATACAGGATACTCTGTCTATTTGACTGGATCAAACGCAAAAATGTTGTCGGGAGAGATAAATACAACATTAGGAGGCAGATTTCTTGTGAAAGAGGTTTATCCTTACGACTTGACTGAATTTCTAAAAATTCATCATGTTTCGGTAGACAAAAATGATATAATTTCGACTCAGGGACATATATCTCTGATCCGTAAATATGAAGAATATTTGCACGACGGTGGGCTCCCAGGAGGTGTTTTATTGCCTGTGCGCACAAACTATTTGAATAGTGTTTATCAGAAAATATATTTGGGTGATATAATTGCAAGGAATAAGGTGTCCAATGTTGCTGGAATAAGAGTTCTTGTCAGAAAAATGGCGGAAAGTGTATGCCGACCAATCAGTTATAATCGAATAAATAGTATTATGTCCAGCGTCGGAGGAAAATTAAGCCTTGCCACAACGATCAAATATATTGAGTATTGTGAAGACGCATGGCTTTTGTTGCGATTAAAAAACTATGTGAGTTGTCTGGCTGATAAAGAAAGCAATTGCAAATATTATTTTATCGACAACGGAATCTTGCGACTTTTCCTTATCGACAAGGATTCAATGTTGCTGGAAAATATGGTGGCTTTGCATCTTTTTAGAATGTATGGTCACGATATGGATAATGAGCAGGTATATTTTTATAATGATGGATTTGAGGTAGACTTTTATGTGCCGAATGAGGAATTGGCAGTCCAAGTTAGCTATTCTCTAAATGATCAAGACACAAGAAAGAGGGAGATTGATGCATTAAAAAAACTGCCTAATCGTCTGTCTTGCAAACGTCGACTTATACTGACGTATGACGAGGAAGAACAAATTGAGGATTCACATGGAATGATTGAGGTTATGCCATGCTGGAAATATCTATTGAAATTATGAATGAGGAATGCGGAATAGCCCTTCCCATACATTGCCAAAAATACCATTTATGCGTTACAAAAGATGTTTTACGGCTTTTTATGCCTTTTCAGCGGTACAATAGTATGATTAATTTGCTATGTTTGCGATACGGATTTAATATGAGGATCCCGTAGTAATAACGGATTAAAGCTCATTATCATGAAACATACTTACAACTTTTATAAGAAATGTCTGTTGTCGGCTGCTTTGACTGCTGGTGCTTTTGTCTCTGCATCTGCTCAGACTACTTGCTTGAATGGTCGTACTGAAGGTTTCGGTCAGACTCCTCCTATCCACGTCGAAGGTAATAAACTTGTGGATGATTGTGGCAACCAGGTGGTGCTACACGGTGTGATGGATACTCCAAACGCCTATTTCAACGGTAATTTCAAATATTGGGATTTCCATTGGGGTACGGAGTATGATGACCCTACGGCTATTCCTAATGTGACCGGATATTTTAAGAAACTATACACTGCTCTTGGATCTCAAGACAAGGGCGTCTATTGTAACGTCTTCCGTCTTCACATGGATCCTTGCTGGACTAACGATAAGAATAAGGAGCTAGTAGGCGAGGGTGGTGAACAGAATATCAGCCGTTTCTCTGCCGAGCGTATGAAGTATTTCCTTGAGAATCTTTACTTCCCGTTGGCAAAGGAGGCTATCAAGCATGGTATGTATGTGATTATGCGTCCGCCTGGAGTTTGCCCTCACGATATCAAGGTGGGTGATGCTTATAATGAGTATCTTAAGACTGTTTGGGATATCGTATCGTCGAACGATTCAATAAAGAAATATTCGGGAGTCATTTCTCTTGAGCTTGCTAATGAACCAGTCGTTTTGTACGATAAAAACGGCGGTAAGTACGAGGTTACTTGGACAGGAGAGTTGAAAAATGGTTGGGCTCTAAGAGACTTCTTCCAGCCTGTGCTTGATGTCATCCGTAGAAATGGATTCAAGGGTATCGTATGGAGTTCTGGTACAGGATATCAGTCTGAATATAGAGGTTATGTGAAGTATCCGTTGAACGATCCTGAGAATAATCTTGGATTCGCTTGCCACGTCTACTCTGGATGGTACGGAAATTCCGATGAAAATGGTTCAGCACAGAGCTTCATTAAGAATTTCCACGATCAGGTTCCCGTCGTCGACAATTATCCTATTGTCGTGACAGAGTGCGACTGGAGTCCTGGCCATTATACTGGAGAGACGAATTTCGACGGTTCTTTGAAATCAGTGAATCTTGGAACATGGGCGACTGGTAGGACAAGCAAGTGGGGAAGCTATTTCAAGGCTGTGATGGACAAGTATAATCTTTCGCTAACTTTGACAGGAGCAGATGATTATATCGACGTCGCTCACTATTTGAGCACAGGCGAGATTCGCTATGCTTTCTATGGCAAACAGGATGCAGAAGACGCGTGTGGAAAGGCATGTTGGGATTGGTACGCTCAGTATGCCAAGGTCAATTACCCGAAATTCTGCGAAGCTAATATGATTCCTGAAGAGCCAGAAGAGCCTGTTGACTGTCAGGGATTCTTCCCGTTGACGAGGGGGTGCTTCAATCCAAGCATTTGGGAGACAGGCTCTTATAACTATAAGACACAGACATTGATCACAGGTCAGTATGGATTCGGAGGTTGGAAGTATGATCAGCCAATCGATTTGAGTGGATACGACAAGATCATCGTCACATTGGCAAAACCATGTGATAAAGCGGCATCATTCAGATTGTTTGATGAAAGCAGTTATTGGTCTACACCATACGCATTTGATTTCAAGAATAATGCGACGGTAGGAGAGATCAAGTTGAGTGAGTGTATGAAGGGAGATAGTGGGGAGAAACTTAATCCGTCGCACATTTACATCGCTGGTTTTTGGACACTTGGTGGAGGAGACGGCGTTCAGATCAAGTCAATTGAACTTGTGATGAAAGATCCTACTGATGTCACTGAGGTTGCCGTAGACAGAACGGTAGCAAAGGTAGAATATCTTTCTCCGCTTGGAATCGTAAGCAGTCAGCCATTTGAAGGAGTGAATATTGTTCGCACCGTCTACACGAATGGCGACATTGAAATTTTGAAAGAGTTTAGAGTATATAAATAAATTATTTATGTGTTAGAGAAGGGGGATGCGGGAGTATCCTCCTTTTTTTGTTGTGTTTCTTCCCATTTTTGGTTATTTTTGCACAAAATTTATCCTTGTAATGAAAAAACAGTTAAATCTCAAGGTTGAGAATTTAAAGAAGATCACAGAGCAGCACATCCTATTGAGTTTGGTTGCTCCTAATGGTGATATGCCGGAGATAAAGGCAGGACAGTTTGTGGAGGTCAAGGTTGACAATGCTCCGACTGTATTCTTGCGTCGTCCTATCTCAGTTCACTTCGTAGATTATGCAAAGCAGCGTCTTGATTTGCTTGTCGCTCTTGTTGGCGACGGTACACGCAAGATGGCTACTCTTTCTGTAGGCGACGAGGTAAGTGTTTTGCTTCCTCTTGGAAACGGTTTCCCTATGCCGACTAAGGCTGGTGCCAAGTGCTTGTTAGTAGGTGGTGGTGTGGGAATCGCTCCACTTCTATATCTTGGCGACAGACTTAAGGCTGCCGGCCATCAGGTGTCGTTCTTGCTTGGTGCGCGCAACGCTGGTGGTGTGATGCTTGAGGATTCATTCAAACAGTTTGGTTCTCTTTACCTAACAACTGAAGACGGAAGTGTAGGGGAGAAGGGTTTTGTCACAAACCACTCAATTCTTGAGAAGGAGCAGTTTGACGAGATCTTCGTTTGCGGACCAACACCAATGATGAAGGCTGTCGCAAAATATGCATACGCAAAGAATATCGAGTGCTACGTCTCTCTTGAGAATAAGATGGCATGTGGACTTGGCGCTTGCTTGTGTTGTGTGACTGAAGATAAGCAAGGACATAACAGATGTGTTTGTTCAGAAGGACCAGTATTTAATATCAACGAACTACCATGGCAAAATTAGAAACTAAAATAGCCGGTCTTACACTAAAGAATCCAGTGTTGACTGCATCTGGTACTTTTGGTTACGGCACAGAATTTTCAGAATTCATCGATTTGTCGCGTCTTGGCGGCTATATCATAAAGGGCACAACGTTGAATCCACGTGAGGGTAATCCATACCCACGTATGGCAGAGACTCCTTCAGGAATGTTGAACTGTGTAGGTTTGCAGAACAAGGGTGTCCACTATTTGAAGGATCATATCTATCCTAATATCAAGGATGTTGACTCTTGCTTGATCGTAAACTTGTCAGGAAGCACAGTCGACGACTACGCTGAGGCTGCTGAGATCATCGGCACAATGGACAAGGTGCAGGCAATCGAGTTGAATATCTCTTGCCCTAATGTTAAGCAGGGAGGTATGGCATTCGGTACAACCACTCAGGGAGTTGAGCAGGTTGTGTCGGCTGTAAGAAAAGCTTACAATAAGACTTTGATTGTAAAGCTTTCTCCAAACGTGACATCTATCACAGATATCGCTAAGGCTGCTGAGGCTGCAGGCGCTGACTCTGTTTCGCTTATCAACACTTTGATGGGAATGGCAATCGACGCTGAGCGTAGAAAACCATTGTTGAGCATGGTGACTGGAGGATTGAGCGGACCATGTGTTAAGCCAGTGGCTTTGCGTTGCGTATGGCAGGTGTCAAAGGCGGTAAACATTCCAATCGTTGGTTTGGGAGGTATCATGAACGCTACTGACGCTATCGAGTTCTTCTTGGCTGGTGCCACTGCAATTGAGATCGGAACAGCAAACTTCATCGATCCAGAGACAACAGTTAAGGTGGTCGATGGAATTAATGAGTATCTTGATCGCCATAACTTTAAGTCGATCACAGATATCATCGGTCAGTTGGAGGTATAAATTGTTTGAAAGATGAGAAAAATCACTTTTACCATTCCTATTCTGTTAGGTGTCTTTGTAGCGATCTTCTTTGTCGGAGATTTGTTTTCCAATAATGTAGAAGATCCTGTGGAGGAACTGCAGCAGGAGAGAAACTGGTATTTGAATTCAATTTGTGATGTCCGCCTGATGAATATTGAGAGCGACAGATTCTCATTTTCAGATGCACAGAGTTCATTGCTAACCAACCGTTTGCAGAACGGAGATTTGAAACTAAGTTGCGAAATACAACTTTGCTCAAATCTAAAGTTGGATGGATTGAAAAGTGTGGACGCAGAAATTGAGTTTCCACAACTTAAGATTTCTCAACCGTTAAAGATACTTTCTGTTTCTGATAGTCAGATGATTGCCAAACTCGATGTCGACTTGGCAAAATACTATGATGGCAAGAACAAAGACGCTTTGTTTGCGGCAGTCAGCAGTTTGGCTTCCAACAAAGGAATGAAGATCAAACCGTCGTTCGAGGATTTTGAACATGAGAAGAACGACTGGGTTAAGGTAGAGAATAGACAATAAACATGGTTTAATCCATAATGTATGTAAGGGCAGGTCTTGTACCTGCCCTTTTTTTAGTTTGTACCTGCCCCTTGTTTTTGTATATTTTAGTATCTTTTTAATTCTTCAAGAAACCTGTCTATATCGATTACATTTACTTGTGGAAAAGGAATGGTTTTAAGTACATCAAAATGTTTGTCGTTTGACACTATGAATTTTGCATTCGCTTTTATCGCACAGTCTACGAATTTATTATCATCATTGTCTGCAGTGATTAGTTCAAAATGATAAAAAACTTCAATATGACGTATGTTACTTCTATTTAAGATTGCATCTATGATGTTGTGTGCTATAGATGGAGATTCTGTCAGTTTTTCAATGATTTCTTGGTATTCATGTAGAATATCATCTGTAAAACATAAACAATATTTACCTAAAATGAAATCACGCCAAATAGGAAAATAAATACTGGATCTTTTCAATGACGAGACTAAACAATTGGTATCCAATACAATGTTTTCCATATGTCAATATTTGTATGGCGTTCTGTAATGTTTTTTATTCCAGGATTCAATATCATCTGTTGACAATTTTCCTTCGTCACATAATTTATCAATGGCGTCCAACGCTTTATTTGAAAAATATTCAGCAATTAGATTTCTGATATCTTTCATTTCTTCTTCATCTTTTACATTAGCAATACATTCCAATATTTGCATCTGATATGTGGAAATTGCTTTTGAAGCCTTAGTTTCGTATATAAAAGATGGTTCTTCAATCAATTGTGATTTATCCTCTGCCAATCCTTGTTTGTTACTCATAAAGTTAGTTTCATTTAATGTTACTCAATCGTATTTGCAAAATTAATAAAATTAAATAATACGATATGGTTTTTTAGTTATAATTTTATTAGGGTGTATGGTTAGTAGTCATAGAATATAATCCTCATTTGCGACTACTCCAAATATTTAACTATTTTATTATGTTCAATATTGCCTTTCCTCTTAATTCTGATAATCAATATATTCTCTTTCAATTTGCTTAAATTGATTGTATTCTTTAATTCTGACAAATCTCTCTTTATCAAAATCAATTTGCCGTCGACGGAATGGATTGTCAGTTCATCGCAATTCGGAACGTGTAATATGTTTCCTTTCATATAGCACGACGGTTCTGCCGGATAATCAGTCGTTTCGGACGCATTTTCCGACACTACAATATTTCCAATCAGATTGGCTCCAAGTTTGGAATCATATTGCGACGACGGATTGCCAAACTGTATGCAGTAGAGGTTGTTGTCGGTGGCAAGATTTCCAAGTTCAGAAATACGAAGATATAATTGATAATTGCCCATTTCAACGCCGTTTGACAACGTTATTGATGTTTGGAGTGCTGCAGACTTCCGAGATTCCCAATCGCGTGGATTTATGCCGTTATTTGGCTCAATTTCATAAATCTCGTTTTCTCCTACTAATACGAAAGAGACTTTCTTGGCTTTGGTAAGATTTCCGAACCCGACGTTCTCAATCGTCAAATTGATCGGAATATCTTTGCTTGGAGCGACGGAATCGGGAAGGGTAGAGTTGCGCAGAACAAACCTGTAGCCAAGATGGTTGGCGACGTAGGTATAGCCGTCACAACCGTTATATTCGTCAACGTTATCGTTAACGTCAACGTTTTTAAAAACCATCTCTTTCCAACCCAATATAGTTGGCTGATGCCATTCGTAATTGAGATAGGATGTGTGGGTGCGGAATCCCTCAACAGACAAATATTCTGGCGTATTGATCGGATTATCACCATTATAGTTTGCCACCAACTCTCCACCGTATGGAGTTTGCTGCGAATACTTCTCCAGCCACTTCACCATCATCTCACGTGTCATCTGATGGCCCGATGCTCCCATACCGACTGTACCAAGATCACTGCTCGAACCTAAATATCCGTCGTTATACATGCCGACACGATAGATTGTGTCTCCTTTCTCTTCCAACGCTTGTTTGAATCTGTCGGAATCAATATCAAATCCGGAATAGTCGTTTCCATCGTTGACTTTAAGCCACTGAGCCACGATATCTGGGCGTCGCACACCGATCTTTATTTCCGGTGGAGTGGCTACGAGCAACGTCTGCAAAGCCTCCGCAATATTCGCATTCGTGCCATTTGTGCTTGAATGCATCTCACCCCAACTGCCATACATTCCAAGCTCAACAAAGACGAT
>DCIP01000185.1:5497-14578 GCA_002317115.1 Candidatus Scybalocola fimicaballi | reverse complement strand
TTGAACGCAGAAAAGGTTTATTTGAGAATCGACTTCGATTTCACAAAGGACAGAGCCTATTTCTTCTACAGCACCGACAATCAGAAATGGAATTCCATAGGAAAGGATATTCCTCTTCCATACACACTTGGAATGTTTGCCGGCTATAAATTCGGATTGTTCAATTATGCGACGTCGCAAACAGGAGGATACGCCGATTTCGACTGGTTCAAAGTGGGCGAGGATGTGAACGACGAGATCTATCTTGACGCGATTAAAGAACCAGAGGTTGTCGGACCATACAACGAGACTGCAGCACAGATTCCAGGCGTTGTGGAGGCAGAAAACTATAATACTGGCGGAAATAATATCTCATACTACGATAAAGACAGAAGCAATCGTGGCGGAGAGTACAGAAAAGACGGAGTGGATATCTATGCGTCGGATGAGGCTAATGGTTTTGCCATCGGATATTGTGAAGCCGACGAGTGGATGAACTACACAGTGAACGTGGCAGAAGAGGGCGAATATATAGTGACTGTCAGATCAAGTGAAGAGGGCGACGTCGAGGAAGGAACTGTCCACGCTACCCTATCCAATGAGGCTGGCGACGCGATTGATATCGAGATCGGAAGCACAGGAGCATGGGACACTTACGGTGAATTTAAGCAGAAGAGCAGAATCAAGCTTCCTGCAGGAGAGACAACAATCAAGTTGACAATCAAGAAATCGTGGGTTAACATCGACCGCTTGTCATTCGCCAAATGGGATCCAACAGACGCCTCAATGACAGACGCCGACAATATCAACGTCGTCGCAACACCGTCGACAATCAATATTATCGGTATCGACGAGCCATTTAAGGCAGAAATCATCAATACTGAAGGAAAGATCATTATGAGTAGAGACGCGAGATCTCACGTCTTAACAGAGATTTCGACATCAGGAATTGCGTCTGGCATCTACACAGTCAGAATCACAACAGAAAACGCAGTGATTTGCAAAAAAATCACACTCAAATAACATAATACCCTTTCGAGAAAAAATGCCGTGGCGAAGAGATCGCCACGGCATTTTTGTATACCGACAGTAGTTTGCTTCTACTCCTTCAACCACGTTCTATACTTGATCCACACATGTAGCCAGATACGCGCGATGGAATCTATCGCGTCGGAGAAGATCATCTTATTATACGCATCGAAATTCTTACCCCACTCTGTCTGTTCCGTGAACTCAGCAAAATTCTGGTTTGTAGAGAAACTCTCTGGCACCAAGAAGCGGGAGAAGAGATATGAATATTGCGACACGCCGCTCATGTAATCCCAAGTGCTTGTGTTGTTAGAGCCCCATCCGTGCACATACGGACGAGATTGAATCTCTTTCTCAACCTCTTCGAATAGATTCGAGACCTTCAACGGCAACGGATAACCGTCGGGATCATAAAAGAAACGATTATTATCGACGTCGATCTTATACGACTTTTTGATCTGGTCCTCCCATTTCTTCTCAATGATGCCATGCATACCCTTCTCGTCGCTGAACGGACGATTGTCGCAATGGAAAGGCATGTGACAGTCGGCGACGTAATGGCTAAGTATAAAGAAACGCATAGCGATATGGTTGTTGGTCGTAGTGATTGGGCATCCACGCTCCTCCTTCTGGAGCATCTTGAAATTGTCGACGATACTGTGAGCGATCGACTCACAACGGTCGGCACAATTACCTTTGACTATAGAATACGGCTTTTTATAGAGAGGCGACGTCTTCTTCATCATCGCACTGATGGAATGAGTGGCAGGCATATTGCGGAACTCCGTATAATTGCCATTAGGCTCATACTTCACAATATGGCTTGTGCTCATATCCTTGAACACCTCGTCGGGATACCAAGCCCCTTCAATCACAAAATCACGGTAGTTTCTAAACCATTTCCACAAAGCCTTAGCCTGCTGACGCACGTCGTCCGACACACCTTTGACAACAGTTTCATCTTCTGTGGTAGCAATAACCTCCAGTCTCTTCATAGCCATAAAGGCCAACCACGCATGCGAGTATTTCTTCATATCTATCCTAAATTATTAAATCAATTAACACAAAGATAGCAGAAATTTAGATTGCAATCAAAACAATAGCGGATATAAAAAAATGTCGTGGCGAAGAAATCGCCACGGCATTGATGGATTACTTAAACTCATATTTTTTTAATTCTTTCTTCTCCTTTTTCTTTTTTTCTATAGATAAAGAAAGCATAATCTCATGAGTATTTGGAGGCAAAAGATTGTTTGAGCCAACAGCCAAATCATAAGAATACATGAATTTGAACTTATTTGCAGTCACTCCAAAAGAAAAGACTAATGTGGACGGGTTAACAGATGATGCGAAATCAGGACGCCAAAAGAATCCAGACAATATCTTCTTTCTAAAAGTAGCATAAGAACCAAATTCCAACACATTAGTTTTGTTGCGATGCATATAACTGATTGTTGGCATGAGTTCACATTTAAGATTAGGAGACAGTTTTCCCGATGCATACACATAAAAATGTCGGTTAGGCATCATCGTAGTGATATTGCTATTGCTGATATGAGTCACAGAAGCTCCTATAAACCACGACTTCTGATACAACTCAAAACCGAAATCAAAGTCGGGATGCACCTCCGTCTCCTTATCTTGAGGAAATGTTTCCATTTCATATTCAGTCTTATTTTCCAAAGTATAGGAAGCCGGATTAAAATAGCACAAATTAAAACCAGCGGAAAGTCCCAAAGCCAAATATACATCGTTTGCCACTTCAAAATGGTGAGAATAGACAGCTTTGAAATTAGTTGTGTTATGCCCCACCTCCATCATATCGTATGAGAGCGAGACTCCAAATCCAGAATGGATATCCTTCACGAACCTTGACACGTTAAGCACCGTGCTTTTAGGGCCACCATCTATCCCTAACCACTGCAAACGACCATGCAAGAAGGCATCGTAAGTCTCATGGTCGCCAGTACCCGCTGGATTCTTGTTGATACGAGAGAAAATCTCTTGCGACAGCAATAAATCTTGCTGAGCATTCACCATAAATGTAGACGCAATCAAGAGCGTCAAAAAAAACATAATCTTCTTCATCGCTCTATCATTTTAATTTTAACACTTTGATTGTTCCCTTTTTCTTTTCTCCATTCTTCAGTGTAAGGACATAGACGTAAGTTCCCGGATCAGCTAAGACGCCCTTATACTTTCCATCCCATCCATTATCTGAATTGCATACAAGATTGCCGTATCTATCATAAATGAAGACGGTATAGTTCTCCATAAAGACGTCGTTTATGCCATCTTCAGTATATGGAGTGAAGATATTAGGAATTTCAAGTTCAGGTTCCTCTACGTCAGGAGTTTCTGGCTCCACACTTGGGTTATCTTCGATATCTGGTGTAGTAGGATTATCCTCTTTAACCTTCAACACAGTCAATTCTAAATTCACAATGCTGTCGCAGCCAGATTGGTTTAATAAAATTTGCTTAAAACTGTATTTGCCGGCTTTTCCTTGTTCAGGCACTGAGAAATTATAATTGCTGTAAGATTCGCCTTGATTGATAGTATCTTTAATCAAAGTGACGGATTTCGGCAAGACATCCAAATTCAATAAAACAAAACTATCACAGTCCATTGAATTTATATATTTCTTTTCATATTTGCCCTTTTTTGAATAAAGGTCACCATCAAAATCATAAACATCACCTTCACAAATCGTCTCAAATATCTCTATGAATATTGGTTTGCAAACAGGTTTAGTTTGTAAATCCAAGATTATAACGCTATCACAGCCAAAATGGTTTTTGGTCAATCTAGTATATATTCCAGATTCTGTCAATAAGTCATCTCCGAATTTATAAGACATTCCCTCCTCTATCTTAACCATTAAACTAGTAGTATCTAATTCCCTAACCTTCAGATAAAGTTCAGTACAATCCTCACACGCACCATTGTATATTCCCGTCTCCTTGTAAAATTTTCCATTATACTCTAACGAATCCCCTTTACAGATATACTTAACCTTATGAATATATTCATCCTGTTCTAACAGATTATCTTTAATAAAGATTGGCAACGAATCCACACCAATGTGTTGAGTCCAGATTCCTGGATAAAGAGAATCAAGTTTGTGGAACACAGTGCCATTCTTAAAATCTTCCTTTGGATAAAAGAATTCTTTATTACTTTCAACCGAAGCACTTGGATTATTGCAATAACAATCAGCTATAGTTGTTTTTGTATCTTCATTATCAGACATATAACCTGCAATTCCACCACAGTCATAGACTTTGCTATACTTAGCTCCATTTGACTTAACATACCCGAAAGAATAGCAATTAATGATAGTTGCGCTAGGTGCATTTCCTACAACTCCTCCAGCTCGTCCACACCCCTCGACAGTACCAATATTATAACAATTGCGAGTAACCCCACAACCATATCCACCTACGACTCCACCAACACCCCATCCTTTTTCATATGAGGTATTTGTAACCTTTCCTACATTTGAGCATTTTTCAACTTTATTCTCAGCCATACCACCACAACCTTCTATGCCTACAACACCGCCAACATATACACAATCTCCTTCGACCGTAGCAAAATTATGACAATTGTACATCGTGCCAGAAATAGAACAACCTGCAACAGCACCCAAATGACCCTTATTTGTATACAAATATCCAGATCCGATAATTAAATTACGTATAGATCCATCGTAAACTATCCCAAAAAAACCTCTTCCCCAAAACACATTCGGTCCAAGTTCAATATCACTTTTAATGACGTCAGTTGAATATAAATATAGATTCTCTATTCTATGATCACGTCCATCAAAAGTACCCTGATAATAGCAATTGTAGTAACCGATTGAAGTCCAAGAACCTATTTCAGGACCACAAACCTCAGACAAATCAATATCATTTGTCAATACTGCACAAGCTCCAGGATTGTGAGGGATAGAGTCGAGAAGATCATTTACAACCTCTGCAAAATAGAGTAATTCACCAGGTGTTCCAATTTTATATGGACATTCTGGCGTTCCCAATCCACATGGTTTGACTAAGGAAACATTTGTTGTTGCTTCTATACAAAAAAAATCCAGCAACAGATAAAGGACTATCAAACACTTCTTCATATCTAAATCCAATAATAAGTATAACAATAATACGTTTCACAAAAAATATTAAAGAAATGCCGTGACGAAGAAATTGCCACGGCATTTTTTTTGCATTCCGCATTCCTAATTCAGCATTCCATCAAGCCTCTCCCGTGCCGTTGAAGCCCATGAACGACGGTGGAACAGAACCATTGTCGCTGCCATTACCATTTCCACGAACGACGGGACGGTCATTGATTTCACCGAATGTCTGCTCATATTTAGCGACGTTGTCTGCCAAAGCTCGAAGAAGACGTTTCGCCTGAATCGGAGACATGATCACACGGCTCTTTATTTTGGCTTTCTGCTGCCCAGGTATAGTCTTGGCAAAGTCGAGCAGGAACTCTGTCTGAGAATGGCCTATAAGGGCAAAATTGGCGTATGTGCCTTCTGCTATCTCCTCTGTGATTTCCACTGGAAAACCACGACGCTCTTTATCGTTGTTATCGTTATCCATAATTTTATATTTATTTAAGGCTTTATATACAAATTCTCCAAACACGCTTATTTATTATACGCTCGTCATACGGACTCGCGTTGGTGTGGCGGTTAGGGATTCCGTTTATTTCTTTACACAACCGTTATATTCTTGAATCAAACGAGCATAGCCTTCAGTTTCAGAGGCATCGTCCCAAAAATGGTAGATTCCTTTAATTCCTTTTTCCTCCAATACACTCTTCAACTCAGCACACTCAGAGAAAATTTTTGCCACATATTTACCCATTGTCTTTTTAGCCAAGTTTTTGTGAGCTTCCAAGAAAGTGATTCCATAGCCCCAGTCGTCTCTGTAAACATAGTGGTCGTAGACTGTAATGTATGCTCTACCATTATACTGCTGGCTTTTTACCATAACAAGTGATGCAGGCGAACCTTCATATACGACAGTACCCCATCCGGCATCATCAAAGATCTTCACCTCTCCCTTCATGAATTTCTGAGCCGAACAAGCCTTGAATCTAAGGACTTTGACTCCCAACACTGTAGAATCTCCGTCCTGGACATAATACTGATAATATTTAACGTCATTAGCAGGCAGAGTCTGTACGTCGCCCTTTGACACTAACTTATATTTAAGTTTGTTGCCTATAATATTCTGGTCGATATCCGCGCACTCAATTGTTTTTCCGCTAACGAGCGTGATCAAACCAGGAGTCTCTTTGGCTAATGTTGAGAAAACAGTCATCAACATTGCCACAAAAATCATTACTGTTTTTTTCATATCTTATCTTTTTAGAATCCTACTGATAAATGAATCTCAAGATAACTGTGACGAGTCAGATCACATCCGTCGGCATCCATATCGTCATCAATATCCCAATCAAAGTAATTTGTACGTTTACGATGAAATTCCGCAGATATCATCAAAGCCTCGACCTTCTCCATTTTCCAACCATATCTAAGACCGATATGATATCCAGCCTGGAAAGCACTCTCATAGTCGAAACCGCCAAGCTCATAACCAGCACTTCCTAACACGAATGGCATAACAAACTGTTTGCGTGAAGCACCAAGAGCAAGTGGGAACTGTACACCCATACGATAGTTAAGATCAATATGTTTCTCTTTGCGTTCTGTGATTGGGCCATCATCTATTCCAAAATCGCTCCACTCACCTTTGCCTGGCATATGCACGTAATCCCATCCATAACCAAGACACCAACCAAGGAATCCGATCTTTCCAAAAGTGATTGAAGGCATTATCATAAAATGATTACCCGAAATACTAGTCATTGGCAACTGTGTTCCGAAATCCAACTGGAATGTCCAACCTGGCTCAAAGAAAATAGATTCGCTCGGATCTTTTATAATATCGTTGACGCTGGCTGATGAGTTTGCTATTTGAAGTCCCTCAACACCATTCTTCCAAATCAACTCTGATTTTTTGTTCTTGTAAGTATAAGCCGACTTAAATCCATCAGCATCGTCGACGACACTTTCAAGCTCAACTTTGTTAATGTCATCATTAAGATTAAGCAACTTGTCGGCAAGCATTCTTTTCAACACAGTCATCGGATCCTCATTACGCAACTCAGATTTTCTTTGTGTGGAAGAGGTCTTAATCAAACTAGACACTGCATTTTTGTCCAACGACAACACATATTCATCGGAAATATATTTCGACATGTCGACGTTGCCACTTTTAGCGTCATCCAAAAACTGTTTTGCAATCTTATTTGAAGCAGCCGTATTTGAAGCAGCGGCAGTAGGCTCATTATTCATTGCCTTAACAATCTCCTCTACAGGAACAGAGAATCCAGTGTTTTCTCTAAAAATGGCCTTCCAAGTATTGATTCCAACCACCTCATAGTCATCTTCACCTTTCTTTACTAGCAATGGACCACCAGAACTTCCAAAATGAATCTGTGCTGTGTGCTGAATTACAGAAATAGAGTCAACATTTCCAAAATGCTCATTCTTCACACTATTGTTCGACACAATACCTTTTCCAATCTGCCACGACGGAGCATGGTCCAAAGACGGAAATCCAACAGACCATACCTCAGAACCATCTTTAGGTCTGGAAGCGTTTATAGGCAATGGTATTGCTTTTACCGACTCAGATGGAAAACCTACAAAAGCAAGGTCGACATTTTGAGACGTATAGAAGACAGGACAATGAGAATATTTCACCGTCGCACCGTCGACTTCAAAATTAAGGTCGACATGTTTGAATGACCCAACAACATGTTTGTTGGTCACTACTATTAGTTTCCCATTTGAATCTTTGATTACAAATCCAGATCCAGAAAAACCATGTTCGTAATTATCCTTAAATCGTTTAGACGCATTGATGTAGCTATTCTCACGCAATGCATCCACGATCTGCTCTGACTTATCAGTTGATCCATCTGATGATTTCTGAATATAACATACAGACTCTCTTAAATTAGCAGCATTTGCCAATACAGATAGAGAAAAAACAAAAACCGATAATACTATTCTATTTAACAAGTGCATTAATTTATAATATAAATTCAAGTTTTCTTCAAAATTAAGAAATTTCAATTAATTACATAATGTTTGGATAAAAATAGGAGGTAAAATAATCTACATAAAAAAAGCAGGCTGCGATTTGCAGCCTGCTTTTATATAGTTTAATTAGAGAAATCTAATTATTCGTTCTCAGTAGGGAACTCTACAGCGAAGTCGCCATCCTCGTAATCGTATGATGACTTAGCGTAAGCTCTCTCCATCTCATCCTTTGGTCCGACAACGATATTCTGCCACTTAGAAAGACCAGTACCAGCTGGGATCAACTTACCGCAGATAACGTTCTCCTTCATACCCTCAAGGTAATCTGTCTTACCACGTAGAGCAGCATCGTTAAGCACCTTAGTTGTCTGCTGGAATGATGCAGACGACATAAAGCTACGAGTCTGAAGAGCAGCACCTGTGATACCCTGAAGAATCTGAGTAGCTGTTGCAGGGATAGCATCACGTACTGTGACGATCTTCAAGTCACGACGCTTAAGCATACTGTTCTCAGCACGAAGGTTACGAACTGTAACGACCTGACCTGGCTTAAAGTTAGTAGAACCACCAGCGTCGACAACGATCTTCTTATCGAACAACTTATCGTTCTCCTCCATAAACTCTAACTTGTCAACTAGATCGTTCTCCAAGAACAATGTATCACCTGGATCAGAAATCTGAACTTTACGCATCATCTGACGTACGATAACCTCGAAGTGCTTGTCGTTGATAGCCACACCCTGTAGACGGTACACATCCTGAACCTCGTTCACAATGTACTCCTGAACAGCAGTAGGACCAAGGATTGCAAGAATATCTGATGGACAAACAGCACCGTCAGAAATTGGGTTTCCTGCACGTACATAGTCACCCTCCTGAACCAAGATCTGCTTAGACAAAGAAACTAGATATTTCTTAACCTCACCGAACTTAGAAGTGATAGAGAT
>DCIP01000185.1:3359-5431 GCA_002317115.1 Candidatus Scybalocola fimicaballi | reverse complement strand
GCAACGATAGCTGGGTTAGATGGGTTACGAGCCTCGAACAACTCCTGTACTCGTGGAAGACCTCCTGTGATATCTCCAGCCTTGCTTGAAGATCTTGGGATCTTAACCAAAAGCTGACCTTTCTTCAACTTCTCACCCTCAGAAACAACGACTGTTGCTCCCACTGGCAAGTTGTATGTTCTCTCAATGCTACCGTCCTCGCTAATGATATTACAAGCAGGAGCTTTTGTCTTATCCTTAGACTCGATAATAATCTTCTCCTCGTGACCTGTAGTAGCATCAATATCAGAACGACATGTAACACCTTCTATCAAACTCTCGAATTCAACCTTACCGGCAACCTCAGTTACGATAACAGCGTTGAATGGATCCCATTCATAGATGACATCATTTGCTTTAACCTCATCTCCGCTCTTGAACAATAGTTTAGAACCATAAGGTATCTCAACGCGAGTAAGCTCTATCTTAGTAGATGGGTTGATGATTCTTGCCTCACCTAGACGTCCAACTACAACCTGGACATTCTTAAGTTTAGAATTTGGATTCTCTTTTCCATCCACTGTCTCGTCCTGAGTTCTCATCTGCTCGTCAGTATCAACTACTTTCAACTCTTCGAACTCAATGACACCATCGTATTTAGATTTATATACGTTACTTGTAGCGACGTTACCTGCAGTACCTCCGGCGTGGAATGTACGAAGAGTCAACTGAGTACCTGGCTCACCGATAGCCTGTGCTGCGATAACTCCGACTGCCTCACCTTCCTGAACCATACGGCCAGTAGCCAAGTTACGTCCGTAACACTTAGCACAAACTCCTCTCTTCGACTCACAAGTTAGAACGGAGCGGATCTCAATCTTCTCGATCTTTGCAGCGTTGATTGCAGCTACCTGATCCTCTCTAATCTCCTGTCCTGCCATTACAATGACCTCGCCAGTCTCAGGATTAACGACATCATGAACAGAAACACGACCAAGGATTCTGTCTCCCAATGGAGCGATTACATCATCGTTCTTCTTGATATCTGAACATACAAGACCACGCAATGTACCACAATCCTCCTCGTTGATGATCACATCGTGAGATACGTCAACAAGACGACGAGTCAAGTAACCTGCGTCGGCAGTCTTCAAGGCTGTATCGGCAAGACCCTTACGAGCACCGTGAGTAGAGATAAAGTACTCAAGGACTGACAAACCTTCCTTAAAGTTAGAAAGGATCGGGTTCTCAATGATCTGACCTCCAACGGCTCCAGACTTCTGAGGCTTGGCCATCAAACCACGCATACCTGAAAGCTGACGAATCTGCTCTCTAGATCCACGGGCTCCGGAATCAAGCATCATGTAAACTGAGTTGAATCCCTGCTCGTCATTCTCAATTGTATGCATCAAGACATCAGTCAAATTCTTGTTAACCTCTGTCCAGATGTTAATGATATTATTGTAACGCTCGTTAGGAGTGATAAGACCCATATTATAGTTGGCCATTATCTCTTCTACCTTCTCGTATCCCTTATTAACAAATTCCTCTTTCTCCTTAGGAATGATAATGTTCTCAAGGTTAAATGACAAACATCCCTTGAAGGCCATGTAGTAACCAAGATTCTTGATATCATCCAAGAACTGAGCTGTACGAGCAACACCACAAGTCTTAATAACCTTACTGATAATGCTCTTCAATGACTTCTTAGATACAATCTGGTTAATGTAACCTACTGCCTTTGGAACATTCTGGTTGAAGATCAATCTACCAACAGTTGTCTTAATCATGTGACGGATTGGAGCTCCATTCTCGTCAACATCATCAACAATAACCTCGATTGGAGCGTGAAGGTCGACTCTCTGTTCGTTGTAAGCAACCTGAGCCTCTTCCATACCGTAGAACTTCAATCCCTCACCCTTAGTACCTGGACGTGGCTTAGTGATATAGTAAAGTCCAAGGACCATGTCCTGTGCTGGCACTGTGATAGGAGCACCGTTAGCAGGATTAAGGATATTATGAGATCCAAGCATCAACATCTGTGCCTCAAGAACAGCCTCATTACCTAGTGGCAAGTGAACGGCCATCTGGTC
>DCIP01000185.1:3159-3337 GCA_002317115.1 Candidatus Scybalocola fimicaballi | reverse complement strand
AGTCGGCGTTGAACGCTGTACATGCAAGTGGGTGCAACTGAATTGCCTTACCCTCGATCATCTTAGGCTGGAATGCCTGGATACCAAGACGGTGCAATGTAGGGGCACGGTTCAATAGTACTGGGTGACCCTTCATAACGTACTCAAGGATATCCCAAACGATTGGATCCTTGCGGTC
>DCIP01000185.1:0-3088 GCA_002317115.1 Candidatus Scybalocola fimicaballi | reverse complement strand
ATAACGAATGGCTTGTA
The DNA here is from genome assembly GCA_002317115.1 of Candidatus Scybalocola fimicaballi. Classification (GTDB taxonomy): domain Bacteria; phylum Bacteroidota; class Bacteroidia; order Bacteroidales; family Paludibacteraceae; genus UBA1723. The sequence goes on along the minus strand of DCIP01000185.1, from coordinate 3,071 downwards.
AAGCTCAGCTGCCATATATTTAGGAATACCACACTCGTGCATCTTCAACTCTGGACCAACGACGATTACGGAACGAGCTGAATAGTCAACACGCTTACCAAGCAAGTTCTGACGGAAACGTCCCTGCTTACCCTTCAAGCTGTCTGACAATGACTTCAATGCTCTGTTAGCCTCCGACTTAACAGCTGTTGCCTTCTTAGAGTTGTCGAACAATGAATCGACAGCCTCCTGCAACATACGCTTCTCGTTACGAAGGATAACCTCTGGAGCGTGGATCTCTATTAGTCTCTTAAGACGGTTGTTACGGATAATAACACGTCTGTAAAGATCATTCAAATCTGAAGTTGCGAAACGTCCACCATCCAATGGAACCAAAGGACGCAATTCAGGTGGGATAACAGGAACGACCTTAACGATCATCCACTCAGGACGGCTCTTACCGTGAGAAGCACGGAATGCCTCTACCACCTGAAGACGCTTCAAAGCCTCATTCTTTCTCTGCTGAGATGTCTCCTGGCTTGCCTTGTTTCTCAACTCGTAAGATAGAGAATCCAAGTCAACCTCCTTTAGCATCTCGTAAACAGCCTCGGCACCCATCTTTGCGATAAACTTGTTTGGATCTGAATCCTCAAGGTGAAGATTCTCGATTGGAAGCTTATCCATCAAATCAAGGTACTCCTCCTCAGTCAAAAGCTGACGAGTTGTGATACCCTCGCTAGCCAAAACACCTGGCTGCAACACAACATACTTCTCGTAGTAGATGATTGCGTCAAGAGTCTTTGAAGGAAGACCTAGAAGATAACCGATCTTGTTAGGTGTAGATCTGAAATACCAGTTGTGAGCAACAGGCACAACCAAATGGATGTGTCCCATTCTCTCGCGGCGAACCTTTTTCTCAGTCACCTCGACACCACAACGGTCGCAGACAATACCTTTATATCTGATTCTCTTATACTTTCCACAGTGGCACTCAAAATCCTTAACTGGACCAAAAATCTTCTCGCAGAACAAACCGTCTCTTTCTGGCTTGTATGTACGATAGTTGATAGTCTCAGGCTTTAGCACCTCACCGCTTGACTGTTCCAAAATCTCTTCTGGAGAAGCAAGAGCGATAGAAATCTTCGAGAACGAATTTTTTACTTTATTTTCTTTTCTAAATGCCATAACTCTTCAAATTAATCCAAAGTAATACTCAAGCCCAAACCTCTCAACTCGTGTAGCAACACGTTTAGAGACTCAGGGATACCTGGTGTAGGCATTGGCTCACCCTTAACGATAGCCTCGTAAGCACGAGCACGGCCCTTAACGTCATCAGACTTGATAGTTAGGATCTCCTGCAATACATGAGAAGCACCGTATGCCTCGATTGCCCAGACCTCCATCTCTCCGAAACGCTGACCACCAAACTGTGCCTTACCTCCTAGAGGCTGCTGAGTAATCAATGAGTAAGGTCCGATAGAACGAGCATGCATCTTATCGTCAACCATGTGACCAAGCTTAAGCATATAGATAACACCGACTGTAGCTGGCTGGTCGAATCTCTCTCCTGTACCACCATCGTACAAGTATGTCTTACCATATCTTGGAAGACCTGCCTTGTCTGTCCACTCGTTCAAATCATCAAGTGAAGCACCGTCGAAGATTGGAGTAGCAAACTTAACACCAAGCTTCAAACCTGCCCATCCAAGAACTGTCTCGAAGATCTGTCCGATGTTCATACGAGAAGGCACACCTAGTGGGTTTAGACAGATGTCGACTGGAGTACCGTCTGCCAAGAATGGCATATCCTCCTGACGAACGATTCTTGACACGATACCCTTGTTACCGTGACGTCCGGCCATCTTGTCACCTACGCGAATCTTACGCTTCTTAGCGATGTAAACCTTAACCAACTGCATGATGCCGTTTGGTAGCTCATCACCAATATTGATTGCGAACTTGTCTCTCTTGACACCAGCCTCAAGTTCCTTGTGCTGAGCCAAGTAGTTAGAGATAAGCGAGCTGATCATCTTGTTTGTCTTCTCATCCTCAGTCCAATCATTCCAATGGATTGAATTGTAGTCGATGCTGTTGAATAGTTTGTTTGTGAAGACGTCACCCTTACCGATTACCTCGATATCCATGCAGTCCTTAACTCCCTTGCATGTCTTACCCTTTGTAAGGACAAGAAGCTTGTCAACCAAAACCTTCTTCAACTCAGCTGCTGCCTGATCGAACTTAGCGTCTACTGCCTCCAATAGTTCCTTATCAGACTGTCTTGACTTACGGTTCTTGATAGCGCGAGCAAATGTTCTCTTACCGATAACAACACCGTGAAGTGATGGAGTAGCCTTCAAAGATGCATCCTTAACATCACCTGCCTTATCACCGAAGATTGCACGAAGCAACTTCTCTTCTGGTGAAGGATCAGACTCACCCTTTGGAGTAATCTTACCGATGATGATGTCACCTGGCTCTACAGGAGCACCGATACGGATAACACCGTTCTCATCAAGGTTACGAGTTGCCTCCTCGCTGACATTTGGAATATCAGCAGTCAACTCCTCCATACCACGCTTAGTCTCACGAACCTCAAGAGTATCCTCCTCAACGTGAACAGATGTAAACATATCCCATTTTACAACCTTCTCGTTGATTACGATAGCATCCTCATAGTTGTAACCCTTCCAAGGCATGAACGCAACTAGCAAATTCTTACCGATTGCAAGCTCACCCTTATCTGTAGAGTAACCCTGAGTAAGGATCTGTCCCTTTGTCACACGGTCACCACGGTTAACAAGCGGACGCAAGTCAATTGTAGTATTCTGGTTAGTTCTTCTGAACTTAGGCAATTTATATTCCTTAACCGCAGAAACGAAGCTTGTAAACTCCTCGTCCTCTGTACGGTCATACTTAATCTTAATAACAGAAGCGTCAACGTATTCAACGACACCATCACCCTCTGCAGCGATCTGAGTACGTGAATCTCTTGCAAGCTGTGCCTCGATACCAGTTCCGACGATTGGAGACTCAGTAGTTAGCAATGGAACAGCCTGGCGCATCATGTTAGATCCCATCAACGCACGGTTGGC
>DCIP01000058.1 GCA_002317115.1 Candidatus Scybalocola fimicaballi | reverse complement strand
GTTAGATATTTTACAGGAAATGGTATCATACCCTATTATTATACGTGCGATTCTGCAGACGACGGCAGTTTGATCCGCATATGGACAAAAGACGGTCCTGTCGCAAGACAAAAAGAGAGCGTTTATACCGATTATCCAAATGTTTCCGGCGATTATGTTCCTCCTGGAATAACAATCCCATTACAGTCTTTATTTGAGTCGGGAAAGTACGTCGAGAGTAACCAATTTTATGAAAGGATGCTTTACATCGAGGGTATTTGTGCAGATATTGAAGAAGAAGGCACTGTTATTTCCTGTTATTTAAGAAGGAAACAAACGTCAAGCAATATCGCTTCGAGTTCACTTAATGCAACTGTTGTTAAAGTTGACATTGTCGATCCAGTTCGAGCGGACAATTCAAATCAACAAACAGGAAACACGGGAGAACAGAGTCATTATGAAGCCATAAAAATTCTGATAGAAACAAATTCTGATGCCGAAGATTTACTTAAAGCTCAAGCTCCAAATCCTGATCATTACATACCTTACTATACCTCTGCACAGGAACATGACCATCAAGTTAATATCACGGCTCATATAACCCCGGAAATGAACAATGTACCTGTCTATTTTGAGGTAATTGATCCGGATGACCTATCTCCATATGAAGGGAAAACGTACGCACCAGAAACCAATTCAAATATTGGAAATGAGGACCTTTCTGCAAACGACAATCTTGATGTTGATGATGTTAACAATAAAAAATCAATGAAAGCTCCTTCCAATTATGCAGATTTTCAAAAAGCCTGTCTCCGGGAAGTAGGCGTTGAAGATAGGTTTACCAGATACGCGACAACGAATGATTCCGGGGAAGCAACAATCAAACTAGATATCACAAATAAGTGTTCCGGAGATAATTATATCGTTCGAGCCAGTTGTGTTAACCCCGATGTCGCTCTAAATGAATTGAGACCATTTGATAAATACTCCACAGAACCACCGCCAACGCTACCGTCTACACCTTCTAATGGTACGGAGAGCCTAAGTGCGGATGCTATTAATTCAATCATAGACTCTCTTCAGTATGAAGACGAGACAACGATTGCACAAACGGCATTGCTTGTAGCCTGGAAGAGAACGTATATCGAACATGCCAACATGTATAAGAAAGGCGCTACTGTTACCCAACAAGCGAACAGTGGAGATAGAGAACTTATAGTCGATAACATCGGCGATTTTTACCCCGAATGTGCAGTAACTGTTTTTTTGCCAAAAACTGGATATACCAATCACAATGCGAATGTCGCATCAATAGTAACAGCAACAAATACTATCGTATTAGATAGCGATCTTCCATGGGATGTTCCCAAGTATTCTGGGGTAAAATTGAACAACAATAATACCAGCGACAATGAGTGCTACTCAAATGACACTTCTTATCTTCCTAAAGCGTTTGGCGGTGATCCGGGAGGCACTGATGGAGGTGCGTTCATTGAGTTTAAAGATCTCGTGATTAGAGTTAATGGAATACCCATCCAGCATAACGTGCCGAAATATACCAAATTTCCAAACAGGGTAGAAATACGCGAATATTGTAGCGCGTGGTTTATTTACAATGATTTAATAAATACAATGCTTCTTTTGGGTGCAAAACGCATTCATAATCCTGTCCCTAATAGACGTACTTATGGCTTAACAAATACCCCCAAAAAACAAGCGCGTATTTTTAACGATACACTTGCCGAATCAGGAGGAACGGATGATGAAAATAATAGAAAACGAGATACTACAGTTCATGAGATTGGTCATATCTGGCAAATCATATCTGATACAAACAGTGATAAATTCAAGCATGTAGATAATGATCAAGAGCGCAAAAAGAATCATGAGAATTTAGACGAGTGTATAATGAATTATAACAGAAATCGAGAAGATAATAGAGTGGAATTTTGTATCGATTGTTTGGAAAAACTGCGCAAACAAAGTCGTTTTTACATTGCCCCTATTCCTAACAATTAACCATAATTAATCTAAAGGAGTCTTTCTATTATGAAATCTAAAACAATTGTATCAGTATTGTGTTTTTTCTTCTCTTTTCTCCTTATTGCAGGAGAGGGTCGTAAGATTGAACAGCTCATTGCGAAAAATATTGATGGTGGAATGTCTGACTTCTCGTTATTCTATCGTAACATCACGGATTCAAGTCTTGAGATAGATGCTTTTTTTATTGGCACACATCGTGTAGCTTTTAGAACAGAAAAAAGATTTTTTAATTTTGAGGAGTACGCGGATCCGGCCTTAGTTTACTCGATTTCTCCTGGTATTTATTTTATAAATTATGATATTTTTCAAGAGCCGGAAATCAGGAATCAAATACAACAACAGAAGAACTCTGTTATTGCATCGTGGTATATTTCCTATCAAGAAAAAGAGCCATCGCAAATCTATTTGTCTGAGGCTATAAACTCAAACATGGTTTTTTTTCACAAAACACAAAAAGACGGTGTTTTCGCTGAAATCGTAAAACTGATGGATGGGAACAATCTTTCGTTCGCTTTGCTGGTTGCCAATCACACTTCAAAAAAGATCGTTTTGACCGACCTTTATGGAGATGGGAATCAAGTCAAGCTCAAATTCCCCAATGGCCGAGTCTTCACGCCTTCCCTTAAGAAGGAGGCAAAAAGCATTGAATTGAAACCGGGTGAGAGCAAGACTTTCAAAATTGAACTGGATCAGCTTTTGAATGAAAGCAAAGACTTTTCCATGAAGGATTTTGAATTCGGCTTGACGGAACTTCTTTGGGAAATTAAACTTGATAAAGAACAAACCATTTTGCGCAATTTTTGGCTTGTTAAATTCAATGGCGAACTCCCAATAGTTATTTATGATACTGGATACAAATTGGATGGTCCGCTGACCTTGGAAACCTTCCGCGACAAAAAAATATCCGCTCTTCATAATAATGAAGCTTTGGGGCGAGACCAAGAAGATACCAAATCTGAAACGAAGAAAACAACCGTGAACAAAGAATCCTCCCAGAAATAACCTCTCATGCCCCGCCAGTCATCACATCTTCTTTTCCTCTGCATCTCGCTGATGATCTCGCTTCTTCCCCTGCGCGTCCAGGCGGCATTGCCGAAGGAACTTCCGGCTGCACCGGCAAAGTTCCTGACGGGAGCCTGCCTGACGCGTTCGGAAGACCTGTGGATCACGGCGGAGGCGGGCGGTGTCTACCGTCTGAGCGGACAGG
>DCIP01000098.1:27053-27704 GCA_002317115.1 Candidatus Scybalocola fimicaballi | reverse complement strand
AAACGATGGTTTTCCGTAGATATAAATACAGAACATTCAGCTGATGAGTTATTGTCTCGGTTGGTATGATTGAAGATTATGGGATTTTTAGTCTATCTGCTTACGAATGGCTTTTAATGTCTCACATGTATGCTTTCCTTTATACATAGGCTATTCATTATTTATCTTTCTGGTCCGAATAGATGCATTTATGCAATGAGCATTTTGGATTGAAATCAGCACCACAATTTTTGCATGCCCCACCCATCTGTTCATATTCTGAATAGGAGAATTGAAGACCACATACACCACACATTACAGAGGACGCTTCCTCTGGCGGTATAGATCCAAATGAATGAGACTCATTCTCGTTGTGACACTTATAACAAGAGTAGAATTTTCTGCAGACAGAACATTTATTGGCTATAACATCCAAGGGTGAATGATAGTGCGTGCAACGTCCTTGAGAATCAGTCAAATTGCCATAAATAATAGATTGGTTAGACGCTTCATTGCAAGTCTCTACATAAACCTGTTGTATCTTATACTGACGGTATTTAACCTCAACTTTGTCCATTATAGCAACAACTGTGTCTTCTGCTGATTTTTCCACTGACTTTCTTATGTTTATGCATTAACATTAAAGTAAGCAAATATAGATTATTATACTAT
>DCIP01000098.1:19215-27002 GCA_002317115.1 Candidatus Scybalocola fimicaballi | reverse complement strand
ATTCATTTATAAAAAAAGAGGTGTATCAAAATGATACACCTCTAATTATAATTATTAACCCTTAATTATTAATTAAGAATTACTGCTGTGTCTCTTTCAAGATAACGTCGTGAGCACCACCCTCGATGATTGAAGTAGAAGATACAAGAGTGATCTTGGCGTTCTTCTGTAGCTCAGGGATTGAGATTGCTCCACATGAACACATTGTTGCGATCATCTTACCAAGAGTGACACGCAAATTGTCCTTCATCTTACCTGCGTATGGAACGTATGAGTCAACACCTTCCTCAAACTTAAGAGCTGCTGCACCTCCCATATCGTAACGCTGCCAGTTCTTGGCTCTGTTTGAACCCTCACCCCAGTACTCCTTAACGATACGGTTACCGATTGTAAGCTTCTTAGTTGGAGACTCGTCGAAACGTGCGAAGTAACGACCCATCATCAAGAAGTCAGCTCCCATTGCAAGAGCAAGAACCATGTGGTAATCCTGAACAAGTCCACCATCCGAACAAACTGGAACATAGATACCAGTCTCCTTGAAATACTCGTCACGAGCACGGCAAACATCGATAAGAGCTGTTGCCTGTCCACGACCAATACCCTTCTGCTCACGAGTGATACAGATTGAACCACCACCGATACCAACTTTGATGAAGTCTGCACCAGCGTCAACCAAATATCTGAAACCTTCTGCGTCAACAACGTTTCCTGCTCCTACCTTTACTGAATCTCCATACTGTGAACGGATCCAAGCGATTGTATCCTTCTGCCACTCTGAGAAACCGTCTGATGAGTCGATACATAGAACATCAGCTCCAGCCTCTACCAATGCAGGGACACGCTCCTTATAGTCACGTGAGTTGATACCTGCACCTACAAGAAGCTTCTTGTCTGCGTCTGACAACTCGTTTGGATTCTCACGATGTGAATCGTAATCCTTTCTGAACACAAAATACATCAACTTCTGGTTCTCGTCGATGATTGGCAATGTGTTCAACTTCTGCTCCCAGATTAGTTTGTTAGCCTCTGAAAGAGTCATGCCGATCTTTCCAACTACCAACTTCTCAAATGGAGTCATATAATTCTTTACAGGATTTGAAAGATCCTCCTTATCTGCACGATAGTCACGGCTTGTAAGGATACCTAACAACTTTCCATTAGGTGTACCGTCGCTTGTGATACCGATTGTAGAGTGACCTGTTGTCTCGATCAATGTCAAAGCGTCTGCAAGTGTGCTCTCTGGCTTAAGGTTAGAATCCGAAACTACAAAACCTGCCTTGAAATTCTTTACCTTTCTTACCATATCAGCCTGAGAAGCGATTGGCTGTGAACCAAATATAAACGATAATCCACCATTGTGTGCCAACTCAATTGCCAATCCAGAATCTGAAACGGCCTGCATAATCGCTGACACGAAAGGAATATTAAGAGTAATCTTAGACTGCTCTCCCTTCTTGAATTTTACTAACGGTGTCTTCAAAGACACATTTGTAGGCAGACACTCCTTTGTAGTAAGACCTGGGATCAATAGGTACTCACCAAATGTTCTGCTGACTTCATTTACAAATATTGCCATCGTTATATATTTTTACCTTATTTTCAATAAAATTTCGGCAAAGATAATGCTTTTTAACAACTTTTTAGCATTTTTTGCCATTAATTGCTGTGAAAATGTAGCACTGGAACCATAAATTTCAGAACCACTGCCAAATTCTGTGTGCTTGCTCTCTGGAAAAGTTCTTTTTTACCTACTTCGTACAAATCATGCGTTCCATAATTCCAACGTATCTCCAACATCGGATGCACTTTTTCCAAATGCAAATCAAATCCTACCGCAGCACATAGAGAAAGGTCGTATTTGCTTGTCTCTATATCTGGGTTGACACGGGGGTCCGCCATCGTTAGTGTCTGTCTCTGTAGATCAGTGACGACGGTTTTATCTTCTTCTTTTGTAAGAATACTGAACTGTGGACCAAAATCCAAATAGGCTCTGGCTTTTCTTCCAAAATAAATATGAGCAAGCAAAGGGATGTCGATATATGTAAGGTCTCGCTTCAAATCAACGCCATTGAAATCCACCTCATCCTCTCCTACCAATCTCTCTATCTGGCCATTTCTTGCCCTAAACTGTTCACACCATCCTTTTTTTGTCAAATTACACTCCAACACTACTCCGAAATGTTCCTGAGCAATGTAAAGTGCGTTCACTCCAGCTGTCATACCTCGCTGGTTAAAAAGCGATTGGTCGCCAATCATACTTGTGAATGACGTGTTGTTGTGCAAGAATCGTACCTGCGACATATTCACTCCACCCGACACTCCGACAGCAACTTCCTGCTCGAAATTGCGTCTTTCCTGTGCCGACGATGTAAATATACCCGTCGCCACAAGCATGGCTGAAACTATGGTCTTGGCCGCTCTCATAATCAACTGTCAAATTTACTTGGCAAACATCTTGCAGCCGTTAGTCTCGCTGTTCTCTATGATGAAATGGCGTGAGTTGATGAATCCACCAGACTCGCCCACTCTGTTGAATTTGAAATCCGATTGCAATGTAGACGGTTTGATCTTATCCAACGCCCACTCGAAATCATGACCATACTTCTGCATTGACTCGCAGAAATACATCATCATGTCGTAACCAAGGATAGCATACATAGGATGCGTGTTGCTTGGCTCCGCGCTATAATATGAACGATATTTTCTCAAGAACTTGATTGTCTCCTCACTCTTGAAATCCACAAAGAACGGAGATGTGAAATATGTATCATACTGGAACAACTCCTTGCTGATACTGTTGTAGTTCTGCCACTCGTTGAAACCAAACACTGCGATCTCAGTGTCCTTAGCCTTCAACATATTGATAATAGGCAATACTTGATTCAACGCCACCTGATTTGTTGTGACAGGGAATATCAAATTCTTCTTTTTCTTATCCACAGTCTTCTTCAACTCTGTGAAGTTGGAGAATACCACATCTTTATGCTTGACACCCATCGCGTTAAGAGTGAACGACAATGTGTCGGCCCAAACAGCCTTATCGTTGTATTTCTGATCAGAGAATGAAACGACCACGATATTGTAGTCCTTGAAATTCTGAGCGATCTGCAAAGCGACGTCGGCAGCACTCTCATTCTGAGGAGCGTTAATCTGGAAAATGTTCGAATTATTCTTTACCTCATCCGACTTGGAAGAGAAAGGAATCACGAGCTTCACATTGTACGCCAATGCGAAATCAGCCATAGTCTTAATCTGCGCCTGATAAGCAGGTCCGATGATGAAGTCCATATTTTTCAACTCCTTATAAGACACAAGAGTCTGAGCCTCAGCATCTGTCTTTCCTGAGTCGTATACTCGAAGATTGATATTCAAGCCATTCTTACGCAATGTATCGGCAGCAAGAAGCATACCGTTATAGAATTCGATAAATTTTTCTGTATTTGCATCTATCTTGCTGGTTTCTGTCACCTTGGCAAAGTTCCAAGGCAATGCAAGAGCACACTCGATAGAAGTTTTAGGTTCAGAATTGAACACTTTCTCAAGCGAATTGCTGATAGAATCGGCTGTAGTAGTCTCGGCAATCTCAGTCTGGCTCATCGGTATTCTCAAGATTTTACCTGCCATCAGACCATTAGCGACGTCGGGATTAGCCTTGATCAAATCTTCCTGAGTGATCATATACTGTTTGCAGATACCAAAAATAGTCTCTTCTGGCTTAACAATATGTACTTTGTTCGACGGTGCCTGACTCTGCTCTGGCTCAACAAAAGAGTTGCTTTCAAATACAGGTGGAACGATAATCATCTTGCCTTCCTGAAGCTCCTGATCTATACCTGGATTTCTTGAGATTAAAGCATCCTGACTGATACCATACTGCTTGGAGATGCTATAAACAGTCTCCCCTTTCTTTACAACATGAGTTTTAAGCTCACTCTTTTTAGTAGTGTTTTCTACAGGAGCGGCTGTATTAGCGTATGTTGGCGGAATGATAAGAATCTGACCAATCTTCACACCCTCCTTCGCATCTGGATTAAGTTTCACGATCTCGTCAGCAGCCACATTATGCTGTTTGGAAATGCTGTAAAGAGTCTCGCCCTTCTTCACCTCATGTGCAGTGAAGCTTGGACGCGCTGCAGGAGTTGTCGTAGTTGACGCTGCAGATTGCTGAGCAGCTGGTTTTGCAGGCTCAACAGGTTTAGTCACGACTGGAGCAGGAGCATTCTTAACTGGTTCGGAAGCCTCCTTTTCTGCTTTGTTACGACGAGCCACAAGCTCTTTCTTCTGAGGAATACGGATATCAGTACCCTCGATCAATCCTCTAGTCTTCAACGAAGGGTTAGCCTCGTAAAGATCATCGTAAGTCAGACCATATTTCTGCTTAAGCGAGAACAAAGTCTCACTCTTCTGCACCTTATGCATCACACCCTGAGTATTCTTCTTTGGAATAAGCAAATGCTCACCCTCCTTCAGACCGTTCTTAGTCTGAGGATTAGCCTCCTGTATCTCAGCCTGAGTGACTCCGAACTTCTTGGAAATCGAATAGAAACCTTCGCTCTTAGCCACCGAATATTCATAGTAAGGTTTGCCTTCTACAATCTTGGTAGGATACTCACCAGCCAACATCATAGAGACAGACAATGATGCAAGTATGCTCGCAAAAATTTTTCCAGTCATATTAATACAAGTATATATTTTCGCAAAGTTAGAAAAAAGTTTTGAAAAAGTGAAAAGGTTAGCGGAAAATGCTAAACATGCAAATTTTGAAAAAAATTAAAATATTAAGTGTCTTCATACAATAATCTCGAACAATCCTCGTTATATGTGATGAAAAGCAACTAAAAAAACAGTCTATGGAGAAAATTTACACTTTTTGAAAGTGTTGTGTAAGTTAGTTTTTAAGATATCGAAACAAAGGATGCAATTTAGACGCGTCGACATCTGTTTGTTTTTATATTAGGGTAAATGTTTCGAGCACAGGCGATCTACACTTTCTGATTGCTAACTAAAAAAATAAGTCTGCGTAGGATTGCTGCGGACAGCGAAAAACTATGAAAAAAATTCTTTTTTTATTAGGCATGCTTGCAATGGGAGCAGGTATGTTCACGTCATGCGACGATATTGAGGATGTCGACATCAAAGACAACAAGACAGAAGTTCCGACACTGAAGAAGAAACGCCTTGTATCCATAACAGAATATAAAGGAGAGGATTCGACTACCTCAACATTCGAATACGACATGAATGGTATGTTGACAGATGTTGTGAGTTCTGACCCTGATCCTTATATCAAAGGAACTGTCTTCAACTATACACGAATGCGCAATGCCTCATCGAGTGGAATAAATGGGGGTACGAAATCCATTAGAATAATCATACATACTACAGAATTCAATTCCAACGGTTTCATAGCCAATATAATAGACAAGCATATCGACACGACAGATTTTGCTAACGACACTACCATAATCGGAGAATCCATAGTGTCAAGAAAATACAATTATGACGGCGATGGACATCTAACGTCTCTTGACTATATAGATGTTCTTGGAATTGAACATACCTATATCTGGACTTGGGAGGATGGAAATATCAAAAAGTACGAAGATATAACAGTTAGCGCAGACAGTATGACCAATTATAAGTTTAATTGGTCATACGAGTACACTAACAGCGATTCCCCTACTCTTATTGAGAACAAGACGGATCTGCTATTCAATTGCGGATTACCTTATTTCAACTTATTTGGTTTATCATCAAAATATCTTCCAGTATCAACAATCAACTGTAATTTTGGCATCGAGCACCGAATCATGTGGACTTTAGACAATGACGGTTATCCTGTCAAAGCCGTGATGTATTGGGCAGACAACAACAAGAAGAATCAATATATCGAACAAACCATTAAAACCATAAATTTCGTTTGGGAATAATTCTTTTTAATTCGTAAGACTATGAAAAAAATTCTTTTTTTATTAGGCATGCTTGCAATAGGTGCAGGTATGTTCACGTCGTGCGACGATATTGATGATGAGGACAATGGGTTAGTTGAAAATGTCACAAAACAAAAGAAACTTCTTGTGGCAACTAAACAAACTCAGTATTATTTAGAAAACAAGGTCACAGAATTCAGTTTTGAATATGACTCCAATGGCAAAGTTATCCAAAGATATGCTCAAGAGTCAGACACTATAGATGGCACATTGTTCAACTTTACAGTGTTAGATAGTACTTATGCCATTACTGGTACTGCAGAATTCAATTTTGATGGTTCTATTGAAAGCAGAACATTAACTAATAAAAGGTTCTATGGCGACAGAGATACAATTACGACTGTTACCAAAGTCATATATAAATATGACGAAAATGGACATCTTATTTCAGAAATAACATACGATGCTATCTCTGGTGAACAAAATCCCAATTATTCTTATCAATGGATTTGGAAGGATGATAACATCATTAAGTTTATTGAACATCATGGAAATAGTACACCAGAATGGTTGTATGAATACACAAATGATGAAATTTCTATCCCAATAGAAAACAAGACTGATATTCTATTTTACGATTACGGTGCCGGTTTGAATTGCATTAACAGATATGGTGTTGTTGGCAAAAATCTTCCCATAGCAATAATCAACGGTAAATCTGGCACTCGACAAAGCATTGATTGGACTTTAGACAAAGATGGATATCCGATCAAAATGGAAGTCAAATGGGCAGATAATAAAGATATGATTATCACATTGGATTTCGTTTGGGAATAATCTTTCCCAAAAAACAAAGAATGGCGACGGAAATCATCCCCGTTGCCATTTTTTTTATCACAAAAAAGACAAATTACAAAATAAATTATATATTTGTTGAGGATGTGAAAGCGAAACGCATCAATGTAATTATCAAAAGTGTTGTACGATCAGATTTACTAAAAAAATCGAAGCAAACTGTACAAATCTATTTTTAGAGTAGTCCGTGTGTTGTTGAGTTTGTTTATTGTTTTTACAAGTAAGAAATCAAGTACTTGCAGTCCACACTTTCATTTCAATTTATCAGCCTGAAGGATTGCGTCAGGCATGAAAAACACCATGAAAAAATTCATTTATCCTTTCTGCATCTTAGCTATGTGTGCAGGAGCGTTCTCATCATGCGACAAAGATGATGACGAAGAGAACAACAACGGTTCTAACGAGAATGTAACACAGCCTCTAAAGCAAGTTGCAACTATGGCTTACGACAAAGGCCCATCATTCACTTTTGAATTCGACTCGAATGGCAGAATCAAAAGTCTTATCGGAGCAAACATATTCGGTGGACCAAGTAAAGAAGAGTACGACTACAGCAATCTTGTTGTCACAGGAAAATACGGCAGCGAAATCATTGATGGTGCATTAAACGCTGACGGCACATTAGCTAGTGTTTTAAGCAAAAGCCAAACAATGAAATACACCTATGATAACAAGCAGCTCGTTCATTTTACACACACTCAGATCATCGACGAAAGCAACAGCTCTGATTTGATATTAACCTACACATGGGAGAATGGAAATATCGTAAGCACAGAAGTAATATCAGGTGGTCAAAGCAACGGAACATCTATGGAGCTTGATGTAAAAAAGCTACAATTCAAGTATACAAACGATAAATATGCAACTCCGATTGAAAACAAAGGAGGTTTGATGCTTAGCTTTTACCATAACAGTTCATTCTACGCATTTGTTAATGGAACAGGCGTCGCTTGCAAGAATTTACCTGTTTCTATCAACTGGGGCACAGGAACATTTGACGAC
>DCIP01000098.1:15675-19066 GCA_002317115.1 Candidatus Scybalocola fimicaballi | reverse complement strand
AATTATCTGAATCTCTATTTCAAAATTCCATTCAAAAACAATGAAACAAACGATACAATCCAGATAAGATTTTATAGCATCAAATCACCGAAAAATTTAATAGCTTATCAATCAGCATTTTTTGCACTTTTTCAAAAAAAATATCGTTTTTCTATTGCCACATCAAAAATAAGCACTACCTTTGCATCGCAATTGAGAAATAAAGATGCTCAATTAGCAATCGAGATGTAGCGCAGTCCGGTTAGCGCATCTGGTTTGGGACCAGAGGGTCGGGGGTTCGAATCCCTTCATCTCGACTCAAAGGAGAATCGAAAGGTTCTCCTTTTTTTTGTTTTGTGCGTTTAGTTATAACTGACCGCACAAAACAAAAAAGGAGACTGACCGCACAAAACAAAAAAGGGCGAGGAATAATCCCCGCCCCCTATTCTTTAAGCTCTAAGCAAATTAAAGATTCTTAATCTCTTTCTGAATTGCATCAGCCTTAGCTCCATCATTTAGCTGCATGTAAACGCTACGAAGCATCTGCAAGTTGCTGAAGTTCTTTGCGTCGATAGAATGTGCCTTTTCAAGTGGCTCTACTGCCTTCTGGAACTCTGCCTTTGCAGTCTTAACTGCAGCGTCATACTTAGCCTTCTGCTTTACTGGAATCTTACCAGCCTCGTTGTAAAGGTCCTGACCCTTAGCCACGTATACTGTACCGATACCAGAATATGCCTCGAAATTGTTAGCGTCGATTGCGATGGCAGCGTTGAATGCACTGATTGCCTTGTCATAATCCTTAGCCTGCATCAAAGCGTTACCCTTAACAATCTGATACTGGACATCCTTTGGATTCTTAGCGATAGCCTCATCAAGATACTTGATAGCGTCATCTACCTTCTTAGAAGAAATATAGTAGTTGATAAGAGATCCGAACAAATACTTGTTGTTTGGATCCTTTGCGATACCGTCCTTCAAAGTGTTGACTGCCTTAACAGTATCTCCCTGCTCGATATAGCTCTGGTACAACCAGTCGTACATCTTAGAGGCATCCTTGTGGTTTACGTTCTTGAAATCCTCCATCATTGTGATAGCCTCTTTCTTCTTCAAATCCTCGTCAAGCATAGCTGCGTTGATAGCGAAGAAATAGATATCGTTGTAGATAGAGTCCTTAGGAGTTCCTGCCATTGCTGGTGAGTTAGGAATCTCCATGTACTTTGTCCACAATGCAACAGCACCCTTGTAATCCTGTGATGTGTAGCAATTGTTACCCTCTCCGATCAAGAACTCCTGTAGCTGAGTAAGCTTGTTCTTAATCTCCTTCTCATAAGCCGGCTTAACCTTTCCCTTCTCATTTGGTGCCTGATCCAATATCCAAGCCTTGAAATAAGCGTCAGTTGACTTAATCAAATAGTCTTTGATCTCTGCCTTATTAGAACCATTTGCAAGCTCTTTATACGACAAGAAATATGTCTTACCAGCCAAATTGAATGTCTTAGCCAAAGTAGAAGTCTCAGGATGTGACATTGCAGGCTCAATGTTCTTTCTAGCCTCTGCCAAATCAACTGGCTCGTACAAAGCGTTGTCTGTCGCTTTTAGATTTGCTTTCTGTGCGAATGAGCCCATTGAAAGAGCGATCATCGCTGCAGCAACTGAATATTTTTTCATTTTTATAAAATTTAATTCTTTTTTATTCTGCAAAAATATCGGATTTTTACGACTTTGCAAATTTTTTATGCAGTTTACTATAAAATGTAAGAATGCAAAAATTAAATAAAGACGGGGCATTCCCCCGTCTTTACATTATTTATTCCTCTGTTGCAGGCTCGACGTTGTTGTTCTCAACAACCTCTGCCCCCTCAACATTTGTTGCCTCTCCTTCCAATTCTGGATTCTCTTCTTCCTCCTCTTCAGCTGTGACCTTACATACAGAAGCGATCATGTCGTTCTTCTTTGTCAAGTTGATTAGGCGGACTCCCTGAGCCGCACGGCCAAGGACACGAGTCTCTGAAATCTTCAATCGGATCGCGATACCAGACTGGTTGATGATCATCAAGTCGTTATCGTCTGTCACAGCCTGGATTGCTACAAGCTTACCTGTCTTCTCTGTAACGTTCAATGTACGTACTCCCTTAGCGCCACGCTTAGTGATACGGTATAGTGTAGCTGGATTTCCATCCTCATCCATAACAATATTGCCGTTCTCATCACGGTCGTCAAGATACGATCGTTTACCAAATCCGTTCTCTGATACTACAAGCAATGTCTCAGGTGAGTTCTTCTCAACACAAACCATACCCACTACTCTATCTGTTGGATCCTCCTCGTCAAGTGTCATACCACGTACTCCAGTGGCTGTTCTACCAAGTGGACGAAGGTCGCCAGAATCCTCACGGAAACGAACTGCACGTCCGTTGCGGCTTGCGATGATGACGTCGCTCTTACCGTCTGTCAAAGATACGTTGATTACCTCGTCGTCTTCACGGATAGTGATTGCATTGACACCATTTGTACGTGGACGTGAGTACTGCTCAAGCAATGTTCTCTTTACTACACCCTGCTTTGTACAGAAGATCAAGTAGTGCGAGTTGACATAATCCTTGTCGTTCAAGCCGCGCACCTTAACGAATGCGTTGATTCTGTCGTCGGAATCAAGCTGGATAAGGTTCTGCAATGCTCTACCCTTCGAGTTCTTGGCACCTGGCTGGATCTCGTACACACGTAGCCAGTAGCAACGTCCTTTCTGAGAGAACAATAGCAATGTGTCGTGCATTGACGCCTGATAGATATATTCGATGAAATCCTCATCTCTTGAGTTGCTGGCCTTAGATCCGACACCACCTCTACCCTGTGTCTTGTACTCTGCAAGAGGAGTCGACTTAACATATCCAAGGTGTGAGATTGTGATGACCATCTCGTCGTCAGCATAGAAATCTTCTGGATTGAATGAAGCACCAGCGTAGTCGATCTCTGTACGTCTCTCGTCGCCATACTTCTCCTTGATCTCAAGAAGCTCTGCCTTGATGATATCACGACGCATCTCCTCGCTTGCCAAGATTGCCTCCAAGTGAGCGATCAATGCCATTACCTCATCGAATTCAGCTCTTAACTTGTCGATTTCCAATCCAGTCAACGCTCTCAAACGCATCTCGACGATATCCTTTGCCTGGATCTCATCAAGTGGCTCTGGAAGCTCTACCTGTAATCTCTGGATTGCGATAGCTGTTGTCTCACTGCTTCGGATAATGCTGATTACCTGATCGATATTGTCGACGGCGATGATACGTCCCTTCAAGATGTGGGCTCTCTTCTGTGCCTCTCTAAGTTCAAACTGAGTACGACGTGTAACGACCTCCATTCTGAATTTAGCGAACTCAGAAATCTGGTCCTTCAATGTAAGTAGACGTGGGCG
>DCIP01000098.1:0-15656 GCA_002317115.1 Candidatus Scybalocola fimicaballi | reverse complement strand
CCGTTAACCAACGCGATGCTGTTTACGCTGAACGAGCTCTGAAGCTGGCTCATCTTCATCAACTTGTTTAGCACAACATTTGAGTTGGCGTCTCTCTTGATGTCGATCACGATACGTGTACCAACCTCACCATCCGACTCATCATTGATGTTAGAGATACCTTCAACCTTACCGTCTTTCACCAAATCAGCGATCTGCTCGATTAGCTCACGCTTGTTGACCTGGTAAGGAATCTCCGTAACGACGATCTTCTCACGGTTGTCCTCGTTCTCAATCTCAGTACGAGACTTGATGACGATACGTCCGCGACCAGTCAAATATGCATCTTTGACACCGTCATAACCACAGATGATACCACCTGTAGGGAAATCAGGAGCCTTGATGATCTTAATCAAATCCTCAGGATCGATGTCTGGATTCTCAACGTAAGCGACTACAGCGTCAAGAGTGTCGCTCAAGTTGTGAGTTGGCATGTTTGTAGCCATACCGACGGCGATTCCGGAAGCACCGTTGATAATCAAGTTAGGAATACGAGTAGGAAGCACTGTTGGCTCCTGATACTCACCATCGAAATTGTCTACAAAATCAACAGTGTCTTTCTCGATATCCTCAAGCATAGTGTCAGAGATCTTATCCAAACGAGCCTCAGTGTAACGCATAGCGGCTGGACCATCACCGTCGACACTACCAAAGTTTCCCTGCTTGTCTACAAGAGTGTAACGCATGTTCCACTCCTGAGCCATTCTTACAAGGGCTCCATACACAGAGCTATCACCGTGTGGGTGGTATTTACCCATTACCTCACCGACAATACGTGCACACTTCTTTGTTGGTTTGTCATGTGTAATGTTAAGCTCATTCATACCGTACATCACACGGCGGTGAACTGGTTTGAAACCATCACGCACGTCTGGCAAGGCACGAGCCACAATAACGGACATAGCATAGTCAATATACGACGTACGCATTTCGTCGTCAATATTGACTGGGATTATTCTACCGTCTGCCATAATTCTTTGTTATATATTTTTATTATTTTCTTGCTATTTCTTGGACGAGGATTGCAAAGGGCGGAACGCCCTTGCCCACCTTCAACGCGAGCCCGCAAGGGCGAGCGTCACAAATAAGGACCACGTCTTTAATTTCCTAACACAATTATTATCGGAAATCTTTGTAAAAATAGCACAATTTACGGACATACGCAATTTTTAGCCCCAAAAACACGTCTATTTTCGACGCAAGATAAAAAATCCGCCCCCTGTCGGTGGAGATTGTCCAATCCGGCAGAGGGCAAATATGGGGAATTTTCAGGATGATTAACGGTTGATGTTTGATGATTCTACGAGCGTCTCTTTATAATATCAAGGATTTCCTGAAATGCTTTGTGATATTTCTCCTGCTCAACAGCAGAAAGCTTAGATTTCTCCTTTTCAAACTCGTCTTTAAGGTTGGAAAGATCTGAAATGACTTTGGCTGCGCTGACACCTGGAATCGCATTGGCTTCTCCTTTGATCTTCTCCATCTTACTCATTATAGCAGTGAATGCGGCACTCTCCTTCTCCACCGTCGAAACTTCATTTTTCTTCGGTTCTACGGATTCTGTCTTTTGCTTAACTGCATTATCTGTTTTAGGTGCAGGCTCAGATTTCGTAAAGAAGTATGCACATGCACCTAAAGCCACGACAACTATTATCGGCCACTTTAGTTTACTTGCCAACGATGGCTTCTTAGTGTCTTTAGCCCCCTGTTGGGGTTCATCCACGATTTCAAGAGCACCGTCGCCTTCATACTTCACATAGTAAACAGTATTGTTCTCTTCAAAGACTTCAATGACACCGTGATTCACTCTTTCCATCGCGTCGCTTTTGAACTTATCTTTCATCGTTGCGACGTCGTCAGAATCATAAGTCACACTATTATTCTCATCTCTTCCACAGATATCTTTCATAAAGAACTCTGTAATCACGACATTTCTGTCGCTGCCGAATTTGTCGGAGAGATACTCGATCTCAAAATCGTTCTGATTCAGGATCTTCTCAATTTTATAAGCACCTCCTTTTAGAAGTGTATCTTGCTGTAGAGCTTGCATAGTTTCATTTTTTCTTTCGTGCAAATCTACCAAATAAAATCGTCTTTATAAAAAAATTAGGGATTAGATAATTACTAACCCCTAATCTTTAACTACTAATCAGTCACATCACCAAATTTTTACGCGTCGCTCTTTAGGAATATACATCTTATCTCCTGGTTTGATGTCAAATGCTTCATACCACTCGTCTATGTGAGGAAGAGGTCCGTTGACTCGTAGAGATGGTACAGCATGTTCATCAAACATAGCCTTATTACGCAAAAATTCCTCATTGGAGTCAATATACCATAAATTAGCATAATAAATAAAGAAACGTTGCTCTGGTGTATAACCATATTTGTCTTCCAGTTTTTTATCTGCATTAGCCAACTGAAGTGCTCGGAATGCTGCTTTAAGCCCACCCAGATCAGCAATGTTTTCACTCAATGTCAGTTTGCCATTGCAATTCACATCAGGAAGAACTTTTAGAGTATCAAAATATGCGACGTAGGATTCACACAAAGCATTGAATTTATTTGAATCCTCTGTAGTCCACCAGTCTCTAATGGCTCCATTCTTGTCTAGTTTACGTCCATTACTATCAAACCCGTGAGTAATCTCATGACCTATTGTAGTACCTGCCATAGCATAATTGTAAACATCATCGGCATTCTCATCAAAACGAGGCTTCTCAAGATATGCTGCCATAATATTTATGTTCGACAAATATGAATGGTAATATGCATTTACAACATGAGGATGGATTACCCACAATCCTTTATCCACTGGCTTGTTGTAATTCTTTGTTTTATACCACTCCCAGACATATTTCTTATAGTTTCTTACATTCTCAAACAATGAAACATCACGCGAGAATGACAAATTTGAATAATCAATAAAGCAACTTCCATAGCCAACGTATGCCTCCATCACATTCAGTTTGTCTACTGCTTCTTGCTTTGTAGCGTCGTTCATCCACTCTTGCTCCTCTATCGTTTCGTTCATAGCTAATTTAAGATACTTGATCATATCCAAAACTTTTTCTCGTTTCTTTTCTGAGAAGAATTTGTTCACGTAAAAATGACCAAGGACTTCAGGCATAAACACTTCTGCAACATCATATGATTTTTTCCAACGTGGAGTCTTGTCTTCATTGTTGGACAAAACATTTAGATATTTTTGCCAAACTTGCTCCAATTCTGGCCCCAAATAAATCACATTGTCGCAAATCATTCGACACTGGACATAAGCCTTCAAATCATCAAGAGAAGCATCCGTCAATACTCGACATCCATTTTTCAACGGTTCTACAATATTGACATTGATAATCTCCGTTTGATCAAAACCATAATCCTTCAAATACTGGTTCATATCAAAACCTCCGATTGAGTCTGTTGCCTGCTTTACACTCATCTTATGATAGTTAGTTGGGTCCTGATACACATTCCTATCCACTGTACACGAAGCCAACTGCGTTTTTATATTCAAAGCCTTCATTCTAAGTTCAACCGCCTTATCTCTTTCGTAACCACAAAGGACAAAAGCGTCGTCTATCATTTTTTCATAAGCAGAACGAAGATTCTTTAAATAATCATTAGTTCCCAACAAAACGTAATCTTCCATCATTCGTGAAGGCATCTGTATAGAGACAAGATTATTTTTATTGTCCTTTGGATCAGGACCAACCCAAATTTCAAAGAACCAATTTGAATGTTCTTCTGCAACAAGTTTGATTAAATCTTTTTTATTGTCGACGGAAGAGATTTTCTGCAGATATGGCAATATTGGCTTCGTACCATCTGCCTTCAAACGCACTGTATCCATATACATACTGTAGAAGTCGCCAATGATTTTCTCTACCGTTCCGTCGGCATTAGATGCGGATGCACATTTTTGAATCTCTTCTACAAACTTTTCCTTTCGTTTGTCATCCTCAATAATAGAAGGGCTCCACACAGGCCAAAACTCAGGTCTTGGATTATTCTTTATCCAATTGTTAGTCGCAAACGAATAAAAATCATCACCTGGATTAATACTCTTGTCAACGTTGTTGATAGTGGATTGTTCAACGGACAAATTAACATTCTCTTCTTTCTGGGTGCTGCACGAAGCCAGCAAAACAGTAGTTCCCAGAACGCAAATCTTTAATTGTGTTCTCATGGACTTTTGTTTAAGTGTTTATAAATAAGGCAAATCAACTTAGAAAGAGGCCCCAAACAATACTCTCCAATAATTTCATTCTAGAAAAGGACCTCCAACAATATCATCACACAACAAATATATAGATTCACAATTAAAAATCAAATTAATAGGGATTTTTTCCAAGAAAATTCATTTTTCCAATATTAAAATGACCTATTGTATTAAAAAACAGAGACGAGGTTTTTATCCTCGTCTCTGTTTTTTATCATTTAGCATTTTCCTTTTAGCAACTGCTCGTACTGCTCTTTCAAAGTCTTGACCTCAGCTTCAATTGTGAACAATGTCAAAACTCGGCTTCTTGCATTCTCTGACAACTGCTTTCTCAACTCGTCATCCTGAAGCAACTTGTCGATTGCGGCTGCGTATGCCTCAACGTCACGGTTTGGAACCTCAAGACCAGTCTCACCATTAGGACAAACCCAGTTTACTCCACTTCCTTCGATTGTATATGTCACCGCTGGTGCTCCACAATACATGGCCTCAGCAAGTGTCAAACCAAAACCTTCTGCTTTTGTGTACGACGGGAATGCAAAGATATCTGCGGCGTGGTAGTAGCAACGCAAATCTGAATCATTCAATCTACCCAAGAATCGGATTCTGTCTGAGTATCTTGCCAACTGCATCATCTCATCCGTCGTCGGACCATCTCCACCAACATAGATTACGCAATCTGACTTGATCAACTTCTCTGCCTCAATCAAATCCTCCAAACCCTTGTGACGAACGTGTCTTCCTGCATGGAATACTATCTTCTTTCCACATGCGGCTAACTTAATTTTATCAACTTTCTCCTGTTCTCCTGGCTGAAGATCAAACTTAGTCACGTCGATAGCACTTGAAAGGACAACAGTCTTATTCTGGAAATCCTTCAATACCGGTGACGACTTCTTATATTTTTCAGATGTAGTAGCGATCATATCAGCTCTCTCAAGCATCTTTCTCTCAATGCCCTTGATAAACTGATACATGACTTTCTGTGCAGTAACGTCGAGATGATAATGAACGTAGAGCTTTACATCATCTGGTATAAGTTTTAGCATCATCGCCATCACAAACGGATTAGGATGATGGAAGTGGATAATGTCTGGTTTCCACTCTACGATATACTTCTTGAGTAATTTATAGTATGAAAAAGATAAACTCTGACGAAGCAACATCAAAAACACTCCGGCTTTGCTTACCTTTACCCCATTATGTTCTTCTTCTTTATCTTCCTTATCTTCGCTGAATGCCACTACATGCACATCATAATCGTCTTTTATTCCTTCAGACAAGTACTGGCATGTGGCCTGTGTGCCTCCAACTACAGGAAAATAATAATTTGATATTTGCAGAACTTTCATTTATATTCTAATAGTGTTGGCTGTTCGTTTCAACAAGTTGTCGCCAACAAATTCATACAAAAGTAGGCATATTTTTCTTCTACACAAAAAATAAGTCCACTAAATAATGCGTTTATTCCATAATTTTTAGATTGTCAACCCACAGTTTATCACCTATGGCGCCACAAAAAGCTCCGCCATATCCGCTTGAAAAACGTATGATGATATGAGTCGGCATCTCGTCGGGATCAGCATATTCCTTTTCGGAAATCTGCAATCTTTCTCCTTTGCTGTTGATTCCCCAATATGGATAATTAGGATAATTGACACCCATATAATCCTGATAGCCAGGTTCATCCGTTATGTCTCCATATTGGATTGACAATTCATAACCGTTTTGCCACTCTAGGACACTCTCCTTGATTCTCATATAGGCTGTGCCTACTCTCTTAGCATGGAGATTACCACTCGCATCTTCCCAACGTCGTTGAAGGATAACCGAAATCTCTGCTTCGTTCTTTCCTTCCAGATCCATCGATTTAGACACTGACTTATATAGTCTCTTGCCTCCGACCTTTGCTTTATAATCAAACTGTATAGCTCTTGGTTTGGCCGTGTATGGCACTCCCTGCATCATATATTGCATCGGATTATCCGAACTCTCAATAGGTTCAAGAAGAAATCCAGTGAAGACGCTACCCGATGCCATGCATTTCAAATTAACCATACCAAGAACCTTAACCTCTTCAAGTTTGCTCTCGATCCTCATGCAATAACCATCGCCTCTCTTCTCCGGGTAGACGGTAGTGCTCGCCTTATCCACAGTCGCTGCGTGGATAAGACTGCTTGATGTCTCCCATGGGGAATCGGTGCGTCTGCGTGGACCTGTTTCATTGATCGTGTCAAGACGGCCGATCTCGTAGATCTGCTTCACATTTCCACCAATCATGAAACTTTCCTTGATATTTCTGACTTGCCAACTGTCAAAATTAGAATACTTCAGCTGAGTAACATTCAGCTGAGCCATTCCAACCAACGCTGGAGCCAATAATAGTGTCGAAAAAAGTCGTTTTGCCATATAATCTTTTACGATACGTCTGCTAAATTATATATTTTATCCGATTTTTCGCATTTTTTGCTCAAATTCTACTAAAAGAATCATTTTTTGTTGGGTTTGTTTGGTTATAACCAAACAAACCCAATAAAAAAGAGACGTGGCACGCCACGTCTCTACATATCAAAAATTTTACGAATTATTTTCGGAAATTTTACGTTCCTTTTAATTTAGCATTTATAATTCAGCATTGTCTACAACGCCATCAACACTAGGAACTGAGCACTCATTACTCGCAAGAACATTGTTAATGGATAAACAGTAGCATACGACAATGATGCCTTACCTGTTGTGTCTGCTGTGTTAGAGAATGCCAATGCTGGCGGGTTGGTAGTCGAACCACTTGCGAATCCCATCAATTGTGCTGCGCTCAATTTCAAACCGAATCGTCCAATCAAAAGGATGATTATCATTGGCACCATTGTGATGATGATACCATAAACAAACCACGATAAACCAACCTGCTGGAATGTGTCAACAAAGCCCTCTCCTGCTCCTAAACCAACTGCAGCCAAGAACAACATGATTCCGATCTCCTGTAGCATCTTCTTCGCTGAGAATCGTGTGTATGTCACCAAATTGAATTTGATACCGAACTTTGCAATCAAGATTGACACGATTAGCGGACCACCTGCCAAACCAAGTTTCACTGGCTGAGGGATTCCTGGAATATCGAATGGGATTGAACCAAGTAGCACACCAAGTGTGATTCCCAAGAACACCTGAATCAAATGTGGATGGTCTAGCTGTGTATTTGAGTTTCCTACGAACAAACCAAGCTTATTAACCGATGTCTCATCTCCCACTGCCACGATTGAGTCACCAACCTGAAGCTGCAATGTTGGGCTTGGCACAAGGTCTATACCAGTACGGATGACGCGGGAAATGTTTACTCCGAAGATTTCCTGAATCTTTAGCTGAGCGAATGTCTTACCATTCATCTCCGACTTAGTTACCACAAGTCGCTTGCTTACCAACTGTCCGCCATCCAACTTGTCCCAAAGAGCCATATCCATCTCCAAACGAGTTCCCACACAAAGCTTGATAGCCTCACTGTCGTTCTGGTTGGAAATCACATACATCTTATCATTGAATGATAGAACAGTATCGTCGTTTGGAACCTTCACCACGTCGACTGCAGCCTTATGAAGACGAGTCACAACGAAGTTCTTTCCAATTGTCTGCTTCAACTTTCCAAGAGTCATTCCATCAAGTGCGGCATTTGTAATCTGCACTGTGTAAATCTCCACTGTACTCTTATCTTGTGTTTCAGACTGGCTGGAGGTCTCTTTACCCCAAAGGAAATTGACCACCGCAAGAATGATGATAATGCCGACAACACCCATAGGATAAGCGATAGCATAACCAGCAGCAAGGAAGTTGCTTGCATTTCCTGTAGCGTCTGAATATGCCTGCTGAGCAGCACCCAAACCTGGAGTATTAGTGACAGCTCCAGAAAGGATACCAACCATGTTCTTCAAATCTTCTCCTGTAATACAATAGATTAGATATGCTGCCAAAACGTTAAGGCAAACCAAACCTACTGCCATCAAATTCAAATGAATACCTCCGCTTCTAAATGAAGAGAAGAAACTTGGTCCCACCTGCATACCAATTGAGTAGACAAACAATATAAGTCCAAACTCCTTGACGAAATGCAGGATGTGAGAGTCTACCTGATAGAAATTACCTACGAAGATACCTACGAAAAGTATCCATGTTACACCAAGTGTAAAACCTTTAAACTTGACATTTCCGATTGCCAAACCTGCAACAATCGTGAAGGAAAGTAGCAACAATGAATATGCTACCGAACCACTTGAAAGTAATTTAAAAAACCACTCCATGAATGTGAATAATTAACCTTAAAATTTCAGTTCGCAAAGATAATCAATATATTTTATATGTTATACAACACATATACATTTTTTTGATGTATATGCAAAAAAATCATTTTGAGACAAAGACTCTTATATTTTCGTTATCTTCTTGAATTCTATCGTATAAAACTGTTTTAATAGAATCATTTCTGTTTTCTATCAAGACGTCGAGATTCTTACATCCCTTGAAAGCGTAATAACCTACCTTAGACACACTTGAAGGGATCACAATTTTTTTCAAACCACTACACTCTACAAACGCCTCTCCTTTTATCTCCTTTACACTTGCAGGTATCACAATATTCGTTAGATTGCGACACTTCTCAAATGCCAACTCTCCAATTGTCTCAACACTCGACGGAATCACAAAAGTACCATCGAAACTTTCAGGAACACGAATAATCTCTGTCTTATCTTTATTGTACAAAACTCCCTTCTCTGATGAGTATTTTGTATTGTCTGGATCCACACTGAAGCTTTTCAAACTTGAGCAACCAGAAAATGCCGATTCATTGATATTCACCACATTAAATGGAATATCCACACTTGCAAGACTCGTACAGCCACCGAATGCCATAAAACCAATGCTTGTCACTCCCATCGGAATCTCTACACTCTCCAAACTTGAACAGCCTTCAAAAGTGTTGCTCTCAATCTTTAATATTCCTAATGGTAAAACAACATTATCCAAAGCTGTACAATTCTCAAACGCAAATGATTCGATTTTTGTGATGTCGTCGTGCATCTCAACGCTTTTCAAACCTGTGCATCCACTAAAAGCTCGTGCCTTAATGATTGAGACTTTTGATGGGACAGTAAAAGACTCCAAACCGGTGCATCCGCTGAATTGAGAAATGCTTATACTTGTGATTTTGTTTGGCATCTCAATATTTTTCAAACTTTTACAATCGGAAAAAGCAGCACTTCCTATTGTCCTGACACTCGGTGGAATGACAATATCAGTCAAACTTTCACATCCTGAAAAGGCTCCGTATTGGATCGTGATAATTGACTCCGGAAGCTTGATGCTCTTCATATCTCTACATTCGCTGAACGCTTCGTCTCCAATCTCTGTCACAGTGCGTGAAAATATTCCCAACGGAACTTTTCTTGGAACCTCTACCGTGTCTGGCAGGCCTTCTTTAGTATATCCAGTCAAGACAGTTGTTGCCGATGTCGCAGATTCAAAAACAAGATATCTGCCAGAAGCTTGATAAAACAGATAGATATTCATGCACTTATAGCCACATATTGCCACAGCCACTAAAATCAAACCAATCAACAGAATCTTCTTCTTTTTTAGTCTGCGATTCATAATCGCGTTTATCTTATCTTTCATTATATTCAATTATTAATTCTTCATTTTCAATTTAGCATCCACCATTTCATAAAGATCTTCTTTCGTGATCCCCACCCTTTCCAATGCTCTGATCAACTCCAAAGCCTCACGTGCCTCAGTGCTCTCGTCTCTCTTTTTCAATGTAATACCAAAAAATGAGAAGACGGAATATGGAATCTCATCGTATGATGGCATTAGCATATCTGTCGACGCAATTTCTCCCACCGTCGCAAAATCCCCGTTGGATTTCATAAGCCAACGTGACTGGAAAAGTTGCCTATAAGCAGTCGTGTTTTTTAAAGCGGTTTCTACCGAATTACGTTTGCCTTTTGGTGTATAGCGATACTTTCCTCTAATTTTAGCCATCACCTCCGTCGAAACCTCTTTGTCGAGCAAACTTTGAAGCATTCGGCAAAATGCCAACGACTTTTCAAGAGACGGATGCAGAAGGAAATTGGCGAAACCGGCAATCTCTCTGTCGTCAATCTCAGCCTCTTTCATTTTAGATGGCGACGGCATTTCATCATCCGAAATATCAAACAATTCATAATCAATAGGATGACGCAAAATAGATTCTTCTATTCTAACGTCGAAACAAACGCCACAAGCACTTATAAAAGTGTAAAATGTCTGTCGGTCCGACGGTGCGATGTGCTTCTCAATAAACTCGTTAGATAGGAAAACAGCATCCGTATCGCCAGCAAAAAATGTCCGCTGAGCAGCAGTTTCTGCCAACACCATCTTTGGCAACGACAAAGTGAATTTATTCGTAGGAAGGAATTGCATATTGCCAAACTGCTCCACAATCCCCTTCTTCTTCTCAAAATCAAATCCTGCTCCGACGTATTCGTTGGCGGCAGTCATGATATACTTTGCCAACGTATCGTAATCAAGCGGCTGAACCAGATTCTCATGAAACTGTCGAGCCACAAAATCCACCGACAATGATTGCTCTGCGAATGGAGCGAGATGAAGGACGTCTGCAAACAACGAGTTTATATCAGAATCCTCGTATCTCTTTACATCATTCAGATATAACTGATGTGTAAATCCAAAACCTGCAGAACAAAGAGATTTGAATTTTCCATCCACACATTTGATCCACGGTTTAGTGAATGCCTCGCTTTTGCCACGCAACAATTTCGATACAATCTTTCTCTCTTTATATAGAAAACGATAAAATCTCATCTGCCATTCATCCGATTTCTGCATCATGAAATTCTCATCAAGAGAAGAAAGCATAGCCTCAACACCCCAGAAATTTCCATCCAGAAGTTTGCTTAACGTAGGCAATTTAGAAAAATCAACTCCAACAAAATCCACGCAAACATCGTCTCCAACAAGAGTCTGGATTTCATCATTGCTCAGAATCTCACCAACATTTTCCACGCAGAATCTCAACTCCGACGTCGGCAGAAATTCGCCTTTTATGTCAGCAAAAAATGCATCCGACTCGATTGCTTTCCACAATCTCTCCCCGCACAATCGGTTGAGCGAATTGACGTTTTCATACTTGCATCTCTCCTTCATTTCAAGCAATCTTTCAACCACCAACGCCGTAGAGACGCGAGATCCCGCGTCTTTATTCATATTCATACAATGTTGCATGAATTTCACCGAAAGCGACGCAATATGCTGCCGAAGAGCATTGTTTTCTTCATTTTGAAGTGTATTCTCACGATTATCGCTCAACAAAAACGTTCCATGAACATAAAATGGAAGCATTGTCTGCTCAAGCAACGGAAAGAAACAGTACAGTGGTGAAGAATCACACATCACGACGTTTCCATCTCCGTCTAATGGCATCGACAACGTGGCTGACATCTGTTGCGAGCCATACAAAAACGACTCGGTAATACAAATGAATTTCTGCGATGTTGTGGTATCCTCCACCGTCTTCTCCGCAATCAGATTATAAAGGCAGTTTTGGTCTTCGTTTTCGTTTTTCGTAAATCGGTATATTTTCCCGTCGACGTCGCATTCAAACGACACTACATTATTAAGATAGTTAAGCGGATATTCCAACGACTCAACCATCGAAGCGATCTCCTCAGATTTGGAAGGTGTTTTGATTTTTCCACAAAACATAGTTTCGCCCACACGTCTATTATCGGGCAACCACAAGGGATTGCCCCTACGAGTTTCAACCGGGACAATGAAATTCTCAATGTCAAAAGAGAAATTATCATCCTCGACGTGGGGAACGTCGCAATATGAGAAAATCGATTTGAAACCGATTCCAAACTTTCCTATCTTGTTCTCACCTATTTTTGTGCTATGGCCAATCGAACAAAGAGCATTGATATCTCCAACCTTTTCATCAGAGTCCTCATTATCCACGTCGGAGACAGAGAAACGTCTTGAGCCATCATGGATAAAAAAGAACTTATCACCACGGAGAAGAAGACGCACGATTTTGGAACCCGCGTCGTCGGCATTCTGAAGCAACTCATAAACGAAATGAGCCTTGCCACTATATTTGTCGACAATCAGATTCCACAAACCGATGGTTGCGGGATTAGCAAGCGTCTCAGCAACCTTACGTCGGCTTTCAGTGAGTTTGGAGAAAAGATTATTTGTCATTCAACGCAGTGATACATTCAGCCTTGCAAAGCCAAGCCACAGCAAAAGCCGTCAACATTGTAGCCTCGTTGACCATTGTCCACCAATTAGGGAAAACATCGTCGAACGCCACAGTGACCATCTGGAATGCCATAAAGAAGATGATAATCAATCCACAAATCTTATAAAGAAGGTTTCTTTTTTTCTTTTCCGGAGTAGGATTTCCATTCGACTGTGTGAATTGGAACAAAATCATGACTGCGAAACTTACGAAAAGAGCCGCAGCGCTCACACAATGAATCGTATGACTTGTAGTCACAGGAAGGTGAAGCAACCCGACCAATTCATCATTATCGACGAAAGATGTGTTTGTAGGGAAAGCAATCACACCAAGAGCAGAGATTCCAGAAACAGTCGCTATAATTCTATCTCTAATATCATCCTTATAACCACGATACGATATGAAGTAAACGAAAGTGGTAAACAGAAGACCAATCATCAAGATTTTCGTGTTGCAATAGTAGGAAGCGGAAATCGAATACCACCACTCGTCCGGATTATCACCGAAATATCCAAATAAAAGAGCAAGTGGAGCCAACAATCCACACAATATTCCAAGCATCATTTGCTGATGTTTCAACAACACATTATTATCTCTTTCTATGTTGACTTTTTCTTCTGTCAAATTTTCGTTCATTATCAATAACTTTTGCGAATTTTACATTTTTCGTATTCAATGCAAAATTATGAAAAAAGGTTAAAATTTCACAACAATCACATATTTCATTGGTTTGTTACGCCGTTTTTTGATAATTTTGCAGACACAAACAAAATAAAGGGTTTAACAATGAAGAAATTATTTATGATGGCTGTGTCGGCAATGATTGCATTGTCGTCATTCGCAGCAGACAAGGAGAAGGTTGCTAAGGCACCACAGCAGACAATCGACGGTATGCTTAACACTGCTTTGCAGCTTAACACTGTACCTGGTGAAGCAGCTGAATTCGATAACGGTAAATTGATCCAGTACGCGTTCTCTCAGGTTGGTTACGAGTTGCCAGCTGACCTACCATCTATCGCAAAGGAAGGTGTCGCTGTAAAGAAGCAGGCTAAAATAGCTGTTGGAGATGTTATCTTCTTCAATGATGGACAGGCAGGTATCGTTTACAAGATCGGTGATGACAAGTCTCTAAGCTTCCTTCACGTTGTTAACGGACAGGTGATGATCTCTAGCTCACAGAGCCTAAGCTACAAGTGTGGTACTCACATCACTTCTGATAAGGAGATCTCTACTCTACGTAAGGAGTACGAGAAGGAGCAGAAGGCTATCGCTAAGGCTAAGGAGCAGCAGGAGAAGGCTGCAGCTGACGCAGCTAAGGCAGCAGCAAAGGCAGAAAAGGCAAAGGCTGACGCTGAAAAGGCAGCTCAGAAGGCTCAGGAGAAGATCGACAAGGCTAACAAGGATGCAGCTAAGGCAGCAGCTAAAGCAGAAAAGGCTGATCAGAAGTATAACGAAATCTCAAAGTAATTCGTTAAAAAGCTTAAAAACTAAAGGCGACTCATTCGTGAGCCGCCTTTTTTACACTCTGAATTCAGCATTTGGCATTCAGCATTTCCTTTACCTTTGCCCTCGCTATCTTACCACTCTCAGTGCGTGGCAGATGCTGAACATAAAAAACTTCCTTAGGAATCTCGTATTTAGATAACGTTGACGCTGGCTTTAACGTTAACGATCCTTCTTCTCCTTCTATCACCAAAACCAATTTCTCCCCAAGTTTTTCATCTGGTTTCGACGATACTGCAAAATCAGCATGGATATAATTGGATAATTTTGCCTCGATCTCCTCAATCTGCAGTTTGATGCCACCCGAACAAACGACATTGTCTTTTCTGCCAAGTATTCTAAATGTATGGTCGGGCCTCATCTCCACATTATCATTGGTGTAAAGTGTTTCAGCACATAGGTGAGGAGCCTTAATAACCAATGGTCCGACGTTACGGTTTTCGTCTTCGTTTTCGTCTTCGTTAATAAAAACGTCAACGTTCTCCATCGGAGTGAAATAATCACTACGATTCACTCCATTGATTCTACGCATCGCAATATGGGATAACGTCTCCGTCATTCCGTATGTGGCATAAATCTCATTAGGTGCTGAACTGTAGACTTCCTCCTCTCTCCTATCTATCGCACCTCCACCGATGATAATCTTGCCTATCTTTGAAAACCTACCGCTTTTATCTCTGTAGGAATTATAAACCTGCAATGGCACCATCGCTGCGAAATCAATATGTCGCTCTTCATTCTGCAATGGATTGCTCGACACATCACCAATAAGCAGATTCAATCCGCCCACAATGGCTCGCACAATCATCATCTTGCCAGCAATGTAATTGACTGACAGACAAAGCAATGCAGTGTCACCGGGTTTTAGATTAAGATAATCCAACGTCATCTTGGCACTCGCTACCATACGCGATTTCTCAGCCACGATCAGTTTGGGCACACCTGTTGAGCCAGAGGTATGGAGATTGACTGTGGGGGAATCAGAAAACCATTCAATGAGGAATTCTCGCACGCTTTCATTCTCAATCTCATTGAGTTTTTCACGAGTATATGTTTGATTATCAATTATTATTTTTTCCATATATAAAACACAGAGACACAGAGAACACGAAGATTATATAATTGAATAAAGAGTTTTATTGCATAAAACTCTGAGATCTCTGAGTCTCTGTGGTTAAATTCATAAATTCTCTATTTTTCTTGCGACATCTCTTCCACTCTTCAACGCGATTGGCAAACCACCTCCAGATACGGTCCAATGTCCGCATAGGAAGACGTTGGAAATACCTTTCACATTGCCGAAACTGCGTTGTCCGATCGTCGGCATCCAACCTTGTGATGAGCCATAAAGATTATGAGTGTAGCGATAATATGTCGCAGGAGTTGTGAGGTCTGAGACCTCAATCTTATCCACGAAATTATTTCCGAAATGCTCCGATAGTTTTTGAATTGCCAACGCTGTGAATTCCTTCTTGATCGCTTCATAGCCACTTCTGTCATTGGCTCGCTTATCTATCCAATAATCACCGTTTTGCGTCTGGAAGTAGACGGCGATGGTGCATCTGTCGTCGCCAGCCAAAGTCTCATCATAATTGTAGAGATGGA
>DCIP01000106.1 GCA_002317115.1 Candidatus Scybalocola fimicaballi | reverse complement strand
ATTCTTTCATCTTATTTTGAATTTGATTGCAAAGTTATTGTTTTTCTTTGAAATACGAATAAAAACAATCGCCAAATGTGGCATTTGGCGGAATCTTGATGTGGCGTTTGGCGGAATTTTGATGTGGCGTTTGGCAGAATCTTGATGTGGCGTTTGGCAGAATCTTGATGTGGCGTTTGGCAGAATTTTGCCACAAAGGTAGGAAAAGGAGATGTAACTTGCCGTAATTTATTTGTATTTTTGTACAACAAGAAAATCAATCGGAATATGAATATTGAGGTGATACGTGGGGAGGCAGAGTGGCAGCGAGCCGGAGCCTATTCAGTCAGGATTCAGGGAATGAACCGTCAGCATAATATCTCTTTGAGAGAGGAATTCGACGAGCATGATTGTGATGGCACAAGATATATTATCCTGCTCGACGACGGTTATCCCATCGCCACATGTCGTTTCTACGAGGTCAATCCAGATTCCGTCACATTAGGTCGTGTTGTTGTGCTCCCGGAATATAGAGGCAAACATCTTGGCGACCGTGTGATTGCCGAAGCCGAACAGTGGATTCGTGAGTTGGGATACAAAAAGATAGAGATCGAGAGCCGTACCGTCGCCATCGGTTTTTATGAGAAAAACGGATTCAAGATCGTCAACGACGACATCATCAAAAGCGGATGCTTTGACTGTGTGAGAATGGAGAAAAGGGTGGAGGGGTGATGTCGATTTAATCTCCTTCCGCCACCATTGCCATTGGCTTTGGATCTCCAAATACGTATGGCTTGGGAGCTTTCTTTATTTCATATTTCTTGAAGTTCTCCGCCTGCTCAATTACCTTGTCGTAAACGTCCTCTGGATTATCAGAAGCAGGAGGATAACCATAATTCGACATGATTACAACAAGCTGGAACTGCATCTCTGCCATAATATCTGCTCGCTTGAAACAATCGGTGAAACGTGATTTATCAGCAATCATGGCTTTCATCTCTTTTGCCATCTCTACCATTTTTGAATCTTCATATTCGAAGCCTCGCTCGTCACGGATTGTTTTCAAAATATCGTAGAATGCTTTTTCTTCATAATCAATGCCAAGAGTTTCATGTGATTTTCTTTCTTCATTCAACTCTTTCATCATCTCCTTGATCTTGTCCACCACATGTTGCATCACCTCTGTGACGTTTGCTATGTCGTCTGATCGGTCGTTGTAATTGATAAGAACATTGTTAAGTTGCTCAGTAAATGTGGTCGCTTTGACTTTATTCACTTTGCTAAACTCGCTTATCTGTAGTTTTGCAAGTCTCTCAAGTAGCTTCAAACGGATATTTGGCAACGGTATCTTGTCTATCAAACTCATGTGCTTTGGATCGAAGATGTCCAACGTTCCGTTTGCACTCTCCACAATTTTCACTACTTCTTCAACTCCGTCGCTCTGAAGTGCATCTTCCACCAATTTGCGTACTTTAGCATTCATCTCTGCTACGTCTGGTGCATCGCCCTTTGTCATCTTGAACACAACAGATCTAACTGCAGTAAAGAATAATACTTTTGCTCTTAACTCGTTTGTCCAATCATCGCTGGAACTGCACATGTTGAATGCTTGACGCATAGCTTTGGCATGCCCCATAAACAGATTCGTTCTGCCTGTCTCTGCCAACACATAATTGGCGGCTCCGTTTAATGTCTTTAGCTGTAGCAATGGATCATTCTTGAAGAATCCGGAGTAGTCATAATTGCTCATGATATAATCAAGACTCTCCAACTCGTCTTTTGTTATCTTGACCAACTGCGCGATTTCATCTGTAGGTATGTTGTTTTGATCTTCACCACCTTCTCCGCCATACACCTTCAACGCCTTGTTCATGTTGCGTTTGATGCCTAAATAATCAACCACGAGTCCTTTCTCTTTTCCTGGACAAACTCTATTCACTCGGCTGATCGTCTGGATAAGAGTATGACGCTGAATTGGCTTGTCGATATACATTGTGTCCAAACTTGGCACATCGAATCCTGTCAGCCACATGTCCACCACAATGACTATCTTGAAATTGGAGTGGTTCTGCTTGAACTGTTCTGCCCACTCTTGCCTGTCGGACTTGTTTCCAAGTAGTTTTGCCAATTCTGGCTCGTCATCCTTATTTCCCGTCATCACCATCTTTATTCTCTCCAATGGCAATAACTTCTCGTTTTCATCGTAAGTGAAATTAGGATCACATGGCAGTTTCTTCGCCCACTCCGGACGAAGTGCAATGATCTTCTTATATAGGCTGAATGCGATCTGACGGGATGCACAGACAATCATTGCCTTTCCACAAACTGTTGCTCCTTCTGCGATTCGCTGCTCATAGTGCGCCACTAAATCCTCTGCCACAGTCTGCAATCTTTTAGGATCACCGATGATTGCCTCCATAGTAGCACTTTGCTGCTTACTTTTGGTTATCTGCTCCTCCGTCGATCCTGCTTCTGCACATTCCTCATAATACTTGTCAATCAATTCGAGCTTTTCATTGTCGGCAAACACTTTGGCGGCTCTTCCTTCATATACGATTCTGACTGTGATTCCATCATTCACCGAATCTGTCATGGTATATTTGTCGACGACGCCTCCAAACACAGCGATTGTGTCATCTATTGGTGTGCCGGTAAAACCTACATAGATCGCATTGGGAAGTGATTTATGTAGGTATTGGGCGAATCCGTATGTCTTTTTGATTGCCACCGCCAATCCGTCTTCATTATATTTGATGACGGTGCTCTCTTCCAGATTTGTCTGCGTCCTATGTGCTTCATCGCTGATGCAGATGACGTTCTTTCTGTCTGTAAGCAACGTGATATCTTCCGAAAACTTCTGGATTGTAGTAAGGAACACACCACCACTTTTTCTGCCATTCAGTTTCTGCTTCAACAATTCCCTGCTCTCAATCTGCTCGATTGTCTCGTCGCCAATGAATTTTTTTGCTCTGATAAACTGGCTCGACAATTGGTCGTCAAGATCCGAACGGTCTGTGATAAGCAGAATGGTTGGGGATTCCAACGTCTGCGAACGCATCAACATTCTTGTAAGGAAAAGCATGGCAAGACTCTTTCCACATCCCGTCGCACCGAAATAGGTACCTCCTTTCCCGTCTCCAATCTTATGATGCTCAAGGATATTCTCATACAGCATCGTCGCCGCAAAATATTGAGGATAACGACATACTATCTTCTCTTCTTTTGACGATGAATCAGGGAAATAGATGAAATCCTTGACCACTTCAAGCAAACGCTCTTTTCTGAACAATCCAGACACCATTGTGAATAGAGAGTCGATTCCGTCACTTGGACTATCTTCCGCCTCAACTCTTTTCCACGCGTAGAAATACTCATAAGGAGTGAATAGCGAACCGAATTTGTTTTGCACACCGTCGCTAATGACAACGAACGCATTGTATCTGAATAGGCTTGGAATATCTTTCCTATATCTCACAGTCAACTGAGTGTACGCATCTTTAATGGTGCAGTTCTCTTTGACCGCAGACTTAAACTCCATCACCACAAGAGGCAAACCGTTCACATAGACAATCGCATCTGGGCGACGGTTGCAAACCTCAACTATCTCAACCTGATTGACAATCTTGAAATCATTCTTCGCAGGGTTTTCAAAATCAATCAGACGAATCCACAATGGCGGTTTCTTTGCATCGTCACGTTTCAACGGGAACCCTTCCACTATCATATTCAGCACACGCTTGTTTTCCTCATACAGACTTTGCGTTTGCTGAGCTTTGAGGACAAGGACGACGCGCTGGATCTCACCTTCAGTGATGTCGGCATAGCGACTCATAAGATAAGATTCAATATCTTCGACAAGCAGAACCTCCGCAAGATTTTTGTGGAGTTGTTCGCCTAATTTGTGCGTATATTTCTCTTTATCCTCAAAAAGCTGCATTATCGCAGCCTCCAGTGTGGCTTCGTTGAACATAATGGTAGGTTTGTCCATTAATTATATATCATTCTGCCAATTTACAACATTTTTCTCAATATAATCGGATATTCCGTCAAATTCATCTTGATTGCGGACAATTCTATCGTGAAAACGTGTTTGCCATGCAAATGGGGTGTTGTTTTGGTTGTTCACAATATCTGATTTCCAACGGTTTCCCGTAGAGACGGTGTGCACACCGTCTCTACATTGGTTGTGCACAACGTTCCCACATTGGGTGTGCACGCCGTTTCCACCTGTATCATTTTTCCCATCAATCGTTACAATGGCATGGATATGGTCTGGCATTATCACAAACAACGGAATTTCGGCGTATGGATAATGCGATTTCACATTCATGAATTGTTCGTAGGCATATTGCCCGATT
>DCIP01000228.1 GCA_002317115.1 Candidatus Scybalocola fimicaballi | reverse complement strand
TGTAATTCCTGAGTTGAACGGTAAGTTGATCGGTTCTGCACAGCGTATCCCAACTCCAACAGGTTCAACTACTATCCTAGTTGCTGTTGTTAAGGGTAAGGACATCACTAAGGAGGGTATCAACGCTGCTATGAAGGCTGCTTCTACTGAGTCTTTCGGTTACACAGAGGATGAGATCGTTTCTTCAGACATCATCGGTATGAAGTTCGGTTCTTTGTTCGATGCAACTCAGACTATGGTATCTAAGATCAGCGATGATACATACCAGGTTCAGGTAGTTTCTTGGTACGACAATGAGAACTCATACACTTCTCAGATGGTTCGTACAATCAAGTACTTCGCAGAGATCAAGTAATTTTGCGACAAAACCGTAAAAAAATGCTGAGGGCGTATCTTTTGATACGCCCTCTTTTTTTGTATCTTTGCATAGAATTTCTAACAAACGACTAAAAACATGGAAGTAATACCATCATTTCAGGTAGACCACACTGGTCTAAAACCAGGTATATATATTTCACGTCAGGATTTCTCCGACAACGTGGTTTTCACAACTTACGACATCCGTATGACTGCGCCTAATCAGGAGCCTGCTATCGCACCTGCGGCTATCCACACTATCGAACACCTCGTCGCCACATATCTTCGTAATCTTGACGGTTGGAAGCAGAATATCATCTATTGGGGGCCAATGGGCTGCTTGACTGGTAATTATCTTATCGTGAAGGGAGCTTACGATTGTCAGGAAATCCGTCAGCTTATGATCGACGCTATGCAGTTTGTTGTCGATTTCAACGACGTCGTACCAGGCACTACTCCAGACGCTTGCGGAAACTACCTTCTTCACGACCTTCCAATGGCAAAGTGGGAAGCTAAGCGTTATATAGGCAGATTGAAAAACGAGTTCTGCTGCGAATATAAGATGTTGGAAAGACAAGACGTTAACGGAAAAGCATTCCACGACGCTTAATTCTAATTAATAATTGAAGATATTATATAGAATTTGTCCAATATGAGGATTGTTAAGGGCGGAACGCCCTAACTGCCCTCCCGACGCGAGTCCGTAGGGCGAGCGTATAAAAAACAATTGTGTTTGGACAACTTGTATATAATCACCTAAAAATTTATAAGTATATAGACGGGGTACGCTCCGTCTGTTTTATTTACATTAATCCCATTTTACTTATGAAAATCAAAATTCTTATTCTTCCCAAATTCGACATCGGTCCACTCGGCAACGGCATTTGCGGAGAAGGTGAACTATTTTATAAAGAGTACGTTGAAGGAGGTGAAGAATATGAGTTGAAGGGGTTATTTCCTGGCGAAAAATTATATGTAAAAGACGGCATTGCACTCACACTCACACATGCCGGCAAAGTAAATACTACAGCCACTCTGATGGCCATTCTCACGGATCCAAGATTCGATTGTGGTGAAATGAATACATTATCGGTGGGATGTGCAGGCACAAACTACGAATGCACAACTATGGGCGACGTCGTATTGGCCAGTGCATTTGCAGATTACGATTTAGGTCATCAAGTGATTGGTTCAGATGGCAATCTAACATGGTTTCCAGACAGCGGATTATGCGAATACGGATGTGTTATGCCAAATCAGAACAGAATCAATTCCATCTACGAGCAAATCAAAAATATATCACTTGACACCACAGAAAAAACAGTCAGTTTCATGAAGCAGAATGTAGACGCAAAAACACGCGTCTACCCGCTTATTTTGAAAGGAACATTCATTACCTCAGACAACTACTGGAAAGGCGAAGAAGGCCATAAAATAGCCAAACAAATCAACAAATACTACAATTGTCCGGACGACTATTTAGTGTCGGATATGGAAGATATTGCCGTCGCCAGAATTTTGGAAAGATTCGGATTATTGGAAAGATTAATTGCGATTCGAGTCTCAGTCAACCTAGACTGCTATATGAACGGAGCAACACCAGAAAAACTCTGGAGCAACAACTGTTTTGAAGACAATATGCTTGAAGAAGACAACGAAGAGGGAGCTGACATTTTTGAAACAGCAATGAAGAACCTATTCAAGGTTGGGAAGGAGATCATAAACGTTATTCTTGAATAAAATATAAAAAACTATATATGATCATTTTCTATTAATAATTTGCAATCGAAATAAAAAAAAACATATTTTTACAAGAGAGAAAAAATTTATCACAAGAGAAAAAATTATCACAGTTATGGAAAATAATCAAGAACCAAACGACCAAACTGCAGGTCGCGAATTTACAGCTGAAGATAGAGAGTTCGCAACAAAAATGATTGAAAACGGAAGTTCACCTGAATTTGTCACAAGAAAACTTCAAGAAAG
The DNA here is from genome assembly GCA_002317115.1 of Candidatus Scybalocola fimicaballi. Classification (GTDB taxonomy): domain Bacteria; phylum Bacteroidota; class Bacteroidia; order Bacteroidales; family Paludibacteraceae; genus UBA1723. The sequence continues at coordinate 434 of DCIP01000228.1, read as the reverse complement.
AGGTGTAACAAAAGAATCGGCAGAAAACCTTGTAGCAGAATTGATGTTACCTATAGTGAAGAAAGAGATTCGAGATGAATTATCAAAAAACACAATACTAAAAGGGGTTGCATGTCTTTTTATAGGAGCAGCTCTACTTCTTTTAGAGGTGTTGTTTGCAACTAAGGTTCATATCATCTTACTCATTGCACCTTTCTATGGAATTTACTTAATCATAAAAGGCATCATGATTAAGAACTCGAAAGATTAATCGGTATAAAATCAAATTAGAAAATAGGTTGTTTGTATTCAAACAACATATTTTTTTATCAAAAAACAAGGCATACACTTTTTAATATCTTGATTGTTCTGAATTTCGATTAATTCACAATTCGTAATGCATAATTCATAATTGCCGGGCACATGCCACAAACAAAAAAAAGATCCAACCTCAA
>DCIP01000070.1:3102-60128 GCA_002317115.1 Candidatus Scybalocola fimicaballi | reverse complement strand
TCTTGTCGGATTCGAACCAACGACCCCGAGATTACAAATCACATGCTCTGGCCAACTGAGCTAAAGAGGCAGGCGAGCTAGACTAACCACATCACACCGCTACAACCGACGTACCCTTGCTGCGTTCAAACCCTGGGGGATTAGAAGGGAGCTGGTTGTGTAGCGCCTAACTCGGGTGCAAAAGTATAAACTATTTGGCATATAACAAGCGTTTTTGGATTTTTTTTAATAAAAAGTTGTTTATTTCGCTATGAATTACGCATATATCAAAAGTTTTTTGTCAAAAAACACTTTGTTCCTTGGATTTGGCAGGAAAAATATGAGGATCTCATTAAAGACGCGAGATCTCGCGTCTCTACTTCTTGAGACCTGAAACTTGAAAACCTACGTTTGTATAATTTTGTTGGTAATTATGTCGGCTTTCAGTTTGATTTTTGGCAGTTATGTAATGCTTTTTAACATTTTTTTATACTTTTGTGCCCAAATCAAGTTATGAGACATGGTGAAAACAAATGCCCCATTGTCATAACGAAATATACTACTTATTATTGACAATGGATACAGTCCTAAATTTATTTTCTTTGTTAGGCTCACTTGCACTCTTCCTTTTCGGTATGAAAACGATGAGTGAGGGTCTAGAGAAGTTTGCCGGAGACCGTCTGCGTGCAATCCTTGCCGCTATGACGAAAAATCGTGTGATGGGTGTTGTTACAGGTATATTGATCACAGCACTGATTCAGTCTTCAAGTGCCACTACCGTTATGGTGGTGAGTTTTGTGAACGCTGGATTGATGAACTTGACTCAGGCTATCGGTGTGATCATGGGTGCCAACGTCGGAACAACAGTGACGGCATGGATGATCTCGGCTATAGGTTTCAAAGTAAATATTGCGGCTCTTACACTTCCGCTAATGTGTGTCGGTATGCCACTTATTTTCAGTAGTATAAGTAAAAGAAAGAGCGTCGGCGAGTTTATCTTCGGTTTCGCCTTCCTTTTCATGGGATTGAGTTATCTACAGCAATCTGCTACAGATCTTAATATAGGTTCATATGTTGCCACTATGCTTGCAGGAGTTGCAAATGGTGGTTTCTTTACAATCCTACTTTTCGTAGTAGTAGGAGCTTTAGTTACAATGTTAGTACAAGCATCAGCGGCCACAATGGCAATCACGCTGATGCTTTTTGATATGCATATTGACGGATTCGGTTTCGAGCAGGCTGCTGCTCTTGCGATGGGTCAGAACATCGGTACAACAATTACTGCTTTCGTAGCTTCTCTTACTGCCAACACACAGGCAAGACGTGCTGCGTTGGCCCACATGTTCTTCAATGTGTTCGGTGTGATTGTGGTTTTGATTATGTTCTATCCATTCTGCGACGCAGTGACTTGGATCGTAACTAATCTGCTTCACTCTGGCGACAATGATCTATTCCGTCTATCTGCATTCCACACTACATTTAATATCTTCAACACATTGTTGCTTATAGGATTTGTTAAGCAGATCGAAATGTTTGTGTGCAGAGTGTTGCCAATGCCTGAAAATCCTGAGAATAAGGACAAGGAGAATCGTTTGGTGTTCATTTCAGGTGGTTTGCTTTCCACTGCTGAGCTTTCAATCCTTCAGGCAAACAAGGAAATCTTGGTGTTCGGTGAGCGTTGCCGCAGAATGTTGTCGTTCGTTCCTGACACGTTGGATTGCAAAACTCAAGAGGATTTCGACGCCGCATATAAGAAAATCATCCATTATGAGCAGATAACAGATAATATGGAGGATGAGATCGGTAAGTATCTTGGCTTGGTAAGTGAGGGCCGTTTGAGTGGTGAATCAAAGACTTCCATAGCTTGTATGCTTCGTGAAATTGGCGAACTTGAAAGTATTGGTGACGGAATTTTCCACCTTGGACGTACAATCTCCCGTCTACGTGAATATGGAGAGGAATCATTCAATGAGGATCAGATGACTCATATCCGTCGTGCAATCCAGATTGTAGACGACTCGTTGATTGCGATGGTCCAGGTGCTTTCTTTGCCAGAAGAGAAGAAAGTAAACTTGAAGGAGAACATCAGCATCGAGGATCGTTTGAATGAACTTCGTACAATCTGCACTGATAAGAATGTTCAGGCTATCAACAATAAGGAGTACAGCTATCGCTTAGGTACATATTATATTGACTTCATCAACGAGTGTGAGAAGATTGGTGACTACGTTATGAACGTGGTGCAGTCGGTGGCAAAGATGAGGGAGTAATGAAATCGGCAAGTCGTCTTATTTTATAGGTTTCATATAGTATAGTACTTTTGCATTATTTGCAAACTAATACGTTTCTATCATGAAGGGAATAGAATTATTGGCTGGCCCTATTGTATGTTTTGTCGTGTCGTTTATTGGGGGGAATCTTTAGTGCTATAAAAGCAATATCTATTGTGACACCAATCGCGTCGCTTGTTGTTTATTTTTTCTGTCGTTTTAAGAAAGATGTAGAAGCAATTTCCAAATCTATTTTGGCAGGATTGTCTTCTGTTGTCGCTTGTCTAGTTTATGGTTTTGGCTATTTTCTTTATATTTTTATTCCTGGACTAAAATTGATTTTCCGACAAGACCCTGAACCAAATTACGCGATTTATTGGACAGGTGTTGCACTTGCGATAGTTTCTGGCTTTGTCTTATTTTTTATTGGAAAGTTTTTGCTTAAAATGGCCAAAGTAATCGGTAAGATTATAGAAAAAAAAGAATAACAGGTTAATATACCTATAGACAAATAATATATGATTGTAAATCTATCTTAGAATATAAATAATTAATAAATAGAAAAATATGAAAATTGATGACGGAACTAAAGGCATAGCTTTTTCTCTAGTAATCTCTCTTATTAAAGGGTTTGGAGCTAAAGGAATTGGAATAATTGTCAAAGGTTTACTATTGGGCTTATTTGTTGCATTGATATTGACCCCAGCCGTATTTTCTTGGGGTGAATTTACCTATTTGAGATTCATATTTTCTATTGTCTTCTTTTTTGCTGCTATAGCGGGTGTTGTGGCTTATTACGTCTTGAATAGAGCACCTGAAATTATCGACCCGTCAATTGACCAGACAATTGTTGAGAATCATGAATATATCCAAAGCAAAGTAGGTGTCATTTCAGAGAAAACAGATCCGGAATAACTATTTAGTTCATCTAAGGAATTCATTTTAAATAAATTTGGATTCTTATCTCCATTGTTGTCAGGGGTGTCGTATGAACAATTCTCAAAACTAGCTAATACTGCAGCTCAAGTAGGTAGTAATTTTTCTGGTGCAGTAAATAGTTCTTATTCATATTTTACCAGTTTGCAAAGTAGCAAGGATGATCCAAAGGCCTATTTGGTAAATTTTCTTTCCCCATTGAAAAAGCTATACAGAATACCTATCGATGGTCTAAAAGGAAAAATCAGACTTGCTCTTATTCTTGTTCCTTTATTATGTTTGGGAATTCGAATTTGGTTGAATTTTGACTTAGTGAAGAGCTGGTTCTAAACAGATCTACTCAAACATAAGTGTATTAAGATTTGAGGAGGAAAATCCATTACTACTGGATTTTCCTCCTCTTGTTTAAAATCAATCATCATGATGCCAATGGTGAGAACTGCCACCTGAACTTGATATTTCGTTATGTAGTTTATGGTACGAATAAAGCAAAATTGCAGTTTTCCCGTCAGGAAGAATTTCTAATTTGAAATTTCTATAATCATATTCAGAATTATAATCATCCTTCTCTTCTATAGGGAAGTAGAGCACTCCGCCTTCTAATGTTGCGGTTCCATTCGTGTCAATCATCATGAGTTGATTGTCGTCAATAGGTTCTTCAAACTCAATAATCCATTTGTCGTATTCATTTGCAGCGTCTTCATAAGAATTGACTTTGAATTTAGGCAAAATGAGAGCTGCTGCTTCATTTTGAATCAAGAAATCGCGAACATACGATTCTTGAACTTTTTCAGAATTAGACTTGGAAACATCCTTGCTATTTTCTGAACACGAATCGCAACTTTTGAATAACACAAAAGGAATAGCTAATAATATCAAAAAGTATTTTCTCATTTTCTTTTTTGATATTTCTTTTCGGAAAATTTTGGTAATCACCAATTTGACAATCAAGAATACGATGGCCAAGAAGATAAAATAGAATATGTAAAAAACAAGCCATACTAAAATTGAGGATTGATTGTTATCCTGAGAATCATCATTTGATGTTGGATTATCAATAGTCTTTGAATCAGATGATATTGAAGAAACTGGTTGAGAATCAGCGTAATATTCAATATTCCTTAGTTCAATTAAATAAGTAGTGCTCTTTTCAACAACTTCTTCATCTTCACCCTCATCGTCGATGGATGATGGAGTGTACCTATTTTCCTGGATACTTGTCAAATAACGTTTTGTCCAGTTTCCTTTACTATCTCGTTCAATAATTCTATAACTCCTGGTGTCAGTCAACGACTGGAACTCCTCAAAAATTCCAGATGAGTTGCTGGTGATAAGATTCAGATATTTATCATATTGATAGATGGTGGTGTCATTATTATCACCACTCGGACTTTCTACAATCATTTTTTTCAGCATTCCATCTTTATTATAAAGATATTTTTCGGAAAAAATGTATTCACCTCCACTTTGTAAATCCCTTTTCTGAATTTGGCCATTTCCGCTACGGACAGACTTCCATCCATTACCTGAAGGATCAAGGTTGTCTATGAGTTTTCCATTTTTGTCAAAAAGATACTCTGTCCCAAAATCTCCTTCAAGAGTATCACGCCAAACAGAATTGCTTTTCAATCTTTTAAGCACCATTTTGGATACATCTCCACGGAGGTCATAAAGTTGACGATTGTATGATGTAAAAGGATACTTCTCCAATGATATTGTATCATTGGATTCGATAGAATTTGTTGTGTTCGAGGCAACATTCAAAACTGGCTCCGATTTATCTTCTTGAGCCGATGTAGAAGCTCCAATTGAACTCACAATCGCAGATAGAACGCAAATAAAAAAAGTCTTTTTCATTAAATTTGTAAATTTACTTGATGCAAAAATAACAATTTATCCGCTAATTCATAATTTTATACTATATACAGAGGGGAGTATATTGATTTATTAATAAAGGAAAGCACGGTGAAAAAGCGGTAATCTCAATGTCTTTTATCTGTAAGCATGTATTTTGGAAAATAAAAGATTTGAGAGAATATTAAGTGATTATTTGAGATGAAATGTGTAGTGAACTCAAATTTTGGTTCCAAGAAGAAAGAAAGTTCCCCAAGCATACTATAAACAGAATGTCATGTATGCCGGAAGATAGACTATGCCGTCCTGAACCTTTAAATTCTTTGGATGGATAACATAACTTCCGCCTAATCTTGAATGAAAGACATCTTTAAATTTTTTTAAGGACTCAGTAGAGTATCTGTCTGTAGATTTTACCTCTATCGGATAAACTTTATAGTTCATCTTGCTTTTGTTAGAAATCAAAAAGTCTATTTCTATGTCATTCCTATGCTTATCCTTATTATACCTTACATAAAAGTAAGGTCTATGACCTGCCGCAACAAGCATCTGCATAATAAGATTTTCAAAAAGCATTCCTTCATTTATAGAAAGTTTCCTAAATAAAATTTCTCGGAACAACTCGCCATCGGAGATTTCGTTCTCATTGAATGCATGACTAACTAGCAGTCCTGTATCTCCCATATAACATTTTATGAAAGTACGAGTTTCGTTCAATGACAAACCTATATTAGGGTCAGAACAATTAAAACATTCATTACAAATCATGGAATCCTTCAACCAAAAGAAAGTCTCCTCGTAAACCATAAAAGAAGATCCTACTTCCAGTTCCCTAAGTATAACCCTTTTGTCCTGACGAGCCAAAAGACTTGGTATTTGATCAAAAATTGCGAGTACACGAGAACGGTAGTCACGGTCGATCTTCATTATATCTTCTCGATACAACTTCAGAATCCTTCTTTTTTCGATATCAGCAATCTTAAAGTCACGATTATTCTCCAAAAAAGATGCAATGCTTTTGGGCATACCTCCAACTATCATATATTGGCGAAGCAAAAGCATACATTTATTATGTAAGGCATCATCCAAAGGCTGTTGTTTGCCATACTGCAAACGTATATATTCGGCTAGCATATGTTCTTCCATAGCCCATAGAAATTCCTCAAAATCCATCGGATACATTTTTAATTTATCCTCTTCAGAAGGAATGGTTATGTCCTTTACATTTTCGTGGATCGAGATTAAAGATCCTGTCTCAATATAGTCATATCTGCCATCCTGAACAAGATACTTGACAGCTTCACGGGCTTTCGGGTATTTCTGTATCTCGTCAAAAATAATTACAGATTCACGTTTATATAACTTCACATTATACACAGAAGACAGTATCAAGAAAAAAGTGTCCAAATCAGTCAAATAATTTTCAAAAGCAGAGATAACCGCCTTGTCTGTCTTGTTGAAGTCAATTAGAATGTGACTTTTGTACTCGTTTCTGGCAAAGGTTTCTGCAAGAGTAGATTTTCCAATTCTTCTTGCTCCTTCTATAAGAATTGCAGTTGATCCATTCCCCTTTTTCCATTCAAGCAAGTCGCTATATCGTTTTCTTTTGAACTCCATAATTTGATTTAATATGTAATTATCTGCAAAATTGGAACTTTTTTACCAAAAATTCCAATAATATACTATAAAATTTTGACAGTGCGCAGGTATAAAATATCTAAATACTCTTACAATACGCATGTTTAGCAAGGTCAATATCTCTTACAATGCGCAGGTATAAATGAGATAATGCAGAAAAATCTATCCTGACCTGATAGTGAATAGTGATTTCATATTCCATTAATTCGCCAAATAACATTATTTCATTTAGTGAATAAAGGAGCTTATGATAAAGAAGCGTGTTTGGATATCTCGTATATAATTGCCATAAAATTTTGCAACCGTGGTTACTGCAACCGTGGTTGCATTTCCTTTTTGTTGACTATTAAATCGTTCAAATTATGAAATGACCCTATAATTTGTTACTTTTGCACAAAAATAAATTTGTATAGATGATTTCTGTAAACCAAGTCACTGTCGAATTCGGTGGCTTCACTCTATTAGACGATATATCTTTTGTGGTCAACGATAAGGACCGCATCGCTCTTGTCGGCAAAAACGGTGCCGGCAAATCAACTATGCTGAAGATCTTCGCGGGCATCCAGGCTCCGTCGAAGGGTTCGGTGGCTGTCCCTAAGGAGACAACTATCGGTTATCTTCCTCAGCATATGATCCACAACGACAACTGCACTGTGATGCAGGAGGCTGAGAAGGCTTTCTCCCACGTCTCTGAACTTCAGGCTAAGATTGATAAACTTGGGGCTGAGCTTGCTGAACGTACTGATTATGAGAGCGATTCGTATCATCAGTTGATTGATCGTCTTACTGAGGCTAACGAGAAACTTGCGATTCTTGGTGGAGGAAACTATATCGGTGAGATTGAGCGTACTCTTTGCGGACTTGGTTTCAAGCGTGAGGATTTCAATCGTCAGACTAGCGAGTTTAGTGGTGGTTGGCGTATGCGTATCGAATTGGCAAAGATTCTTTTGCAGCGTCCCGACGTGTTGCTTCTCGACGAGCCCACCAACCATTTGGATATCGAGTCTATTTGGTGGCTTGAGAATTTCTTGAAATCATCTGGTTGTGCTGTCGTTCTTGTGTCGCACGACCGTGCATTCATCGATAATGTTACAAACCGTACAATTGAGATCTCATTAGGTCATATCTACGATTATAAGGTAAACTACTCGCACTACGTTCAGCTTCGTAAGGAGAGACGTGAGCAGCAGCTTCGCGCGTATGAAAATCAGCAGAAGCAGATTGCTGACACTGAGGATTTCATCGAGAGATTTCGTTATAAGGCTACGAAGAGTGTGCAGGTGCAGAGCCGTATCAAACAACTTGAAAAAATCGAGAGAATCGAGGTCGACGAGGAGGATAACTCAGCTCTACACCTTAAATTCCCACCTGCTCCACACAGTGGTTCCGTCAGCGTAGATGCTAAGAATCTAACTAAGAGATATGGTGATCACGTCGTACTTGACAACATCAACATCACTATCAAGCGTGGTGAAAAGGTTGCTTTCGTAGGAAAGAACGGTGAAGGTAAGTCTACTTTGGTGAAATGTATCATGGATCAGATCGACTACGAGGGTGAATTGAAACTCGGTCATCTGGTTAAGATCGGATACTTTGCTCAGAACCAGGCATCATTGCTTGATGGCGAATTGACTGTGTTCGACACAATTGATTACGTCGCTACTGGAGAAATTCGTACTAAGATCAAGGATATCCTCGGAGCATTCATGTTTGGTGGAGAGGCATCGGAAAAGAAGGTTAAGGTGTTGTCGGGAGGCGAGCGAACTCGTTTGGCGATGATACGTCTGCTTCTTGAGCCAGTCAACTTCCTTGTGCTCGATGAGCCTACCAACCATTTGGATATGCGTACTAAGGATGTGCTTAAGGAGGCTATTAAAGCTTTCGACGGAACTGTTATCGTCGTATCCCACGACCGTGAATTCCTTGATGGATTGGTGGAGAAGACATACGAGTTTGCCAACAAGAAGGTGGTTGAGCACCTTGGTGGCATCTACGACTTCCTAAAGAAGAAGCAGATGGAAAACCTTCAGGAGTTGGAGGTTAAGAAAACGACGGCAGATATCACCGTCGCAACAAAGGTTCCAACTGAGGGCAAACTTTCATACGAGGCTCAGAAGGAGAAGCAGAAGCAGGTGCGCAGAGCTGAGAAGGCAGTTGCGGACAACGAGGCTGAGGTGGCAAAACTTGAGAATAAGATTTATGAGATAGAGACAAAATTGGCGGAGGGTCAGACCGACGGCGATTTGCTTGCACAATACGAAAAAGCGAAAAAGAGTCTTGATGAAAAGATGTACGAATGGGAAATCTTGACAGAGGAACTTGAAAAACTAAAGAATGAATAAGCGATGAAAGAGAATGAAATGATATTTGGAATCCGCGCAATCATTGAGGCGATTGAGTCGGATAAGGAGATTGACAAGATCATCTTGAAGAAGGATCTTCAGAGTGAGTTGTCGCACGAACTTTTCGAAGTGCTTCGTTCACATCCGTTGATTCAGGTGCAGCGTGTGCCTCTTGAGAGAATCAATAAGTATACTCGCAAGAACCATCAGGGAGCTATCGCTTTCGTCAGCAGCACTCATTATTATAGTGTTGAGAATCTTGTTCAGGAAATTTTTGAAGAGGGCAAAGACCCATTCTTTATCATATTGGATGGCGTGACAGACGTCAGAAACTTCGGAGCTATCGCTCGTACTTGCGAGTGTGCAGGAGTCGACGCGGTGGTCATCCCATTCCGTGGCAGTGTGAGCGTTGGTGCCGACGCGATCAAGACATCAGCCGGAGCATTGCACACATTGCCAGTTTGTAAGGAGAAGAATCTTGTGCAGACGGTGAAATACCTAAAGGCGAGTGGTGTACGCGTCGTCGCTGCCACTGAGAAGGGAGATAAAGTCTACACAGAGACAGATATGACAGGTCCGTTGGCTATCGTCATGGGAGCTGAGGATACAGGAGTGTCGCCAGAGATCATCAGATTGTGCGACGACTTGGTGAAGATTCCAATCAACGGAAAGATATCTTCGCTTAACGTGTCTGTTGCTGCCGGCGTAATGATCTACGAATCAATCCGTCAGCGTTCAAAATAATCCATTATGGAGGTATTGTACGAAGATAACCATATTATCATTGTCAGCAAGACATGCAGGGAGATTGTGCAGGGCGACAAGACCGGCGACAAGACTCTTGGCGAGCAGATTGCTGAGTATATCAAGGAGAAATATGCCAAGCCAGGCAATGTCTTCGTTGGTGTGGCTCACCGTCTCGACCGTCCCACAAGTGGAGTGGTGGTGTTTGCCAAGACCAGCAAGGCACTCGCACGACTCTGCGACATGTTTGCCAAGCACGACGTGAAGAAACTCTATTGGGCTGTGGTGAAGAACGCACCCAAAGAGCCAGAGGGCAAGTTGGTCAACTACTTGAAACGCAACGAGAAGCAGAATAAGAGTTTTGTGGTTGGCAAGGGAGTGAAGGATGCCAAAGAGGCGATTCTTTCCTACCGTACGATTGCCAAATCCGACAACTACTCGCTGCTTGAGGTGGATTTGTCGACAGGACGACACCATCAGATCCGTTGTCAGTTAGCCAACATCGGTTCGCCAATCAAAGGTGATTTGAAATATGGTTTTGCTCGTTCCAATCCCGACGGAGGCATCTCACTTCATGCTCGTTCAATCGAGTTTATCCATCCAGTGTCGAAGAAGGAAATCAAGGTGGTGGCACCGGTTCCAAACGACAATCTATGGAAGGAACTTGAAAGATTGGCGGAGTCTAATAATTAAATGAGGATTGCAAAGGGCGGAACGCCCTTGTCCCTCCTCCAACGCGAGCCCGTAGGGCGAGCGTAAAATTAAAACCACAGAGTCAGGAGTTCTCAGAGAAAGCCACTGGCTTTAGATTTTAATTATTAACTATTAATTATTAACTATTAACTAATAGCGGTGGATATTTTCAGTCAAGAAATAGAGAATTACATCACGTCTCACATAGAGCCAGAACCAGATTTTCTGAAGGCACTTGTGCGAGACACCAATCTATATACCCTAAAGCCTCGTATGCTTTCAGGTCATTTGCAGGGAAGATTATTGAAGATGTTCTGTGCGATGACTGGGGCAAAAAGAGTCGTTGAGATCGGCACATTCACCGGATATTCAGCACTTTGTATGGCTGAGGCATTGCCAGCCGACGGTGAAGTCCACACCATTGATATCAACGATGAGTTGGAGGAGTTGATTCTCAACGGATTCGAGAGAGCTGGAGAGGTGGGCAAGAGAGTCCATTTCCATATCGGCGACGCTTCCGAGTTGATTCCACAGATGGAAGGCGAGTTCGACGTCTGCTTTATGGATGGCAACAAACGCCATTATATGCAGTATTTGGAGGCGGTCTATCCTAAGATGAAGATGGGAGGATTGATCATTGCCGACAACACATTGTGGGATGGCCATGTGCTTGAGGAAGACAGAAACGACGCCCAGACAGCAGGCATCAAACTGTTTAATGATTCCGTTTGTGCCGACGACAGATTCTTCGTCACAATGGTGCCGTTGCGTGATGGAATGACATTGATTAGAAAAATTAAGTAAGAATAGGTAATATTATGAATATCAAATTTTTATTGGTATTAGCAGCACCATTTTTTGTGGCTTCTATATTTTCATCATGTAAGGATAAAGATGATGACGATAAAACAAGTTATCTAAACTCATATCAGGAGACTAAAGAGTTTGGAGAGAAATTTTTGATGGAAAAGAGAGCTGAGGAAGGGGTTATCGAGACAGCAAGTGGATTGATGTTTAAGGTCAATACTATGGGTACAGGAATTCGTCCTGAGGATGGTGACACTATTTATGCTGTTGTGACAGGAAATAAGGTTGAGGGCAAACAGAATGAGTTCAGATATGATACACTCAATTATGTATCAATGTATGGACAGGTGGCAGCGTTGAGAGAGGGAATCAAATATATGCCAGTAGGCTCAGATTTTGATTTCTGGGCTCCATACTATCTTGCTTATGGATCAGGCTCTTATTCAGGCATGAGCCGTAGTCCGAGAACTTCTGTTACTGTAAATCCTTATTCAGCGGTGAAATTCAATGTCAAGCTGCTTGGCGTAAGGAAAGAAGATAAGTAAAACGAAACGAAGTCGAAAACGAAAAAGGCTCTGTATTAAATTACAGGGCCTTTTATATATAATTGTAGAGACGCATGGACGTGCGCCTCATTTTATTTGAGTCTCTATTATTATTGATTGATTATCAATTTAAGAGCCTGGGCGAACTGGTCTGGACAAGAAGTAGGCTTCGGGCCACATGTTGTGCCGCTAAACCTTTCAATTACGAATTCTGCCTTTAGTCCTACCACCAAACGGCTGATTCCGGCTGCGTTGCCTGGACAGCCTCCGATAATCTGAGCTGCCTTGATTTCATGTGTGTTCTCGTCGACGACGATATCCATCATTCTGCTGCAAACTCCCTGTGGAAAATAACGAGCAACGATATTTCCGTTGTCGTCCTTCTTACATTCTATTGTACTTCTGTTGATAAATTCCATAATTTATTGTTTTTATGCTGTAAAGATAGTTTTTAAATTCTTAATTTAATGGAATATGCATTATTTTTGTTGTATAAATGGATTAAAAGGTGAGGAATCTAATAAGGACTATTATAAACTACATGATGCTGTTCACGCTGTGTTCGTGTGCTGACAAAGCATGCGAAATATGGCCTATGGCTTCTGCTGAGTCCGAGGTTACTGACACTGAATTCATTGAAACAAACATAGAGAATGTCCTTTTAAGACAGGTGCTTCATGGCTATCAATGTGAGGCTATGTATGATTCGACAGAGTACACTTTGGGAGAGGATGATATCTTAGCATTAGGTGATGTGTTTGCGGAGGAGATGTCCAATATGGGACTTGAATTGGACTCTAAACTGTTCGTGGAGAGAGTTTTGTCGACTCATGGAGTTGATGTCGCAAAGCCTTGCTATTTTTCATTGACAGAGCAGAGAATGGAGATGTATATGGTTCAGGGGTTGTATAAGGCGGAGCCTAAATATGATTTTAAGATCAACCTGTCCAAGTCTCGTTCCCATAGAATAGAGGAGGTAGTGTTTGACTCCCGCGTCGGATTGATGTATCCGGTGATGTTCCTTCCTGAAGTGATCGACTACAAGAAAAAATATCCGAATATCAAAAGGGCAGAACGTATGTTGACGATGCCTTATCGAAATGGTGAGAAGGTTAAGAAATGGAGTGAGGAGAGCTCCGTTTTGCCCAACCATGAGGAGATCATGAAAATGGTATATCACATCAACAATTATATCCTTTACGGAAATAGAGAGAGTCTTGATTGGTTGGTGAAGAACAATATGCAGGTTTTGCAGGCGATGTTCGTGGATTTCCACATGGAGCATGAGCCTATCATCGATTCGTTGGTACTGGTAAGGACAAGAAGTGGACAGGCTCGTCTGGAAGCTTTGTTTGCAGAGAGAAATGTCGACGGTTCTGTCTACGTAAGAGAGGGATTGCTCGACTATATATCACAAAACGAGAGAATGAAAGCTCCAAGATTCCAGAGCTCAATCAAGCAATACGTGGCTGGTTGTCTTGGCCAGGATCTCTACTACGACCGTACTGAGCGTTTCCCTCAGGTGTTGCTCGACAATTTTACTCTTGAAGAACGTCGTATGATTGTGGCTCATATTATGAATATGGTTTTCTCTCTTTATTCAGGAGCTGAATCCGACAAGATAATGCAGGTGATTGTAGATAATGATCCTGATTTTATCAATGATGCAGTGAAGAAAAAGTATTATGGCTTCAACAATTTGCGTACGGGACTTTCTATTTATAGAATGCGTTTCCGTGCAGAACATTGGAAAGTATTAACTCCATCACATTAAATTCTTATGATTAAACGTTTGGTTAAGAAAGTAGAGAATATCGCTATTTTGGTGGTTTCATTCTCATTGATTGTGTCATGTGCCAATAACTCACAAAGTACTACAACTAAAGAGTGTACAGGTATAGTGCAAAGTTCAGATAGTGGTGATGAAAATCAGAATGATCCCGAAAAAGCGATTTTTTTGGTTCCAGTTGCATTTAATGGAGAAGGCGAGAATGAGGTCTTGCCAGAACCCGATTATAACCTTCATGTTTTGCCAAAAGCGGCTCAATATATTGAAGAAGGTTCAAAGGTTTTTGGGCAGGACTATCAACAATATCCTGATTATAAACCTCTGACATCACCTGGCAACGAAAAAATACTTGTTTTAAGAAAGTTGAAGAATGGAGCTACAGGTCAGGAATATATACCTTTGTTTATTAGTTATAAGGCAATGTTTAATATTTACGGACAAAACATTCATGTAGGATTGATTAGCTTAGAAGAAGCGAGAGAGTTTGCAAAGGAGTGTGAAGGTATCGTTTTGGGACCTGGAGAATTGAACAAAGTCATTCCTAATGATCGTTGAAATAATAAATAATGATAATGTAAGACGGTGTTTTGTCCGTCTTATTATTTTTGATTATTATGAAAAGTACAGAAAAGACTTGGAGTTCAAATATAGCAAACATAGTGCGTCGCCAGTCTGTGGCTGATGCTAACACAGATGCTGAAATGATAGAGCAGCTTCCTAAGATGATAGAGTTAGGCAAGTATCAGGAGATAATGAGCATCTGTATGAAGTATGCCCAAACGACGGAAAAGGCCCCTTCGGTCGGCTTTGTCAAGCAGGATAGGAAGAGTGAGGCGAATCCGGTGCAGGGATTCTGTCAGTTTGTCCTTGCCCGTTTGAATGAGACTGTGGCTGAGGACAAAAAGGTTGCCGCTGATTTCTACAACAAGGCTATCGCCAACGGTAATGTGGAGGCTACTCTCTGCTCTGTGGAGGTGGCATTGAAATCTCCAGAGGAAAACGTGCGTATGGATGCTGTCAAAATGCTCAGACGTCTTGCTCTTACTGGCAATTCTTCGGCATGTATCCGTTACGCTGCTTATATTCTTGACGAGTATAAGGCGTCTGGCAATAAATCACGTCTTAATTTCGCATTTGAGCTTCTACGTAAGGTGGAGGATGAACCGTCGATCGACTCTTTCAAATGCTATTACTTCATGGCTAACTGCTGTAAATTTGGATTGGGAGTAAAGCAGAGCGACCAGGATGCCGAAGACTATTTCCAGAAGGCTATTCTTGCTGCTCCGATCCACGAATTCTATGATAATGCGGCAATCTGCGCAGAGTCTTTTCTTGAATTGAAGTCGATTAACAGAGAGGTGGTCGAGACTGTCCTTCCTTTGGTTCCGATTGACGGTAGAGTGGCGATGCAGATACTTATTCACTGCGCTTTCATGAGAGACGAGACATGCAGGAAAATCTTCCTCGATGTCGCTCAATTCCTATTGGAGACGGAAGGGGTGGACGAGCAGTTGAAGATGCTTGCCTACTGGCGTCTGTTCTGCTATTATTCGGAGGTTGAGAAAGACGACGATAAGGCCCTCGTCAACCTTATGCGAGCAGCCAATATGAAATGTCCGGACGCTATGGTATGGTTGTCGGAGGCATATAGAGAGGGTAATTATGGTTTGAACGAGGATCTTTACCAGGCATACCAGCTGAAAAAAGGAGTCGCTCTTCTTGATTGCGTTAAGACAGACGCTAATTATCCAAACTTCCTTTTCGACTTGGGTGATTTCATCTACGAGAATTTAGGCAAGCATGTGTGGGCTGACCAGAAGGTGATGATGGAGTCGTTCAAGAAAGCAGCTGAACTTGGTGACGATGAGGCTAAACTTCGTCTTGTCCGCATGACGTTGTCGGGCGAATGCAAAGGTTTCTACACAAAGAAGGAGGCTAAACAGGTGGTGATGGAATTCTTGGAGAAGGACAGTGGTGAACTTGATGACAGAGCCGGCTTGATGTTCGATTTGGCCCACATCTATGCCGACAAGTCGTTTGGTGAAAACTACGAGGCCGCAATCGAGATCCTTGATGACGTCCTAATTCTTTCTGATAACGACTCGGAGATTCTTGATTATAAGGGAGAACTGCTTATGGCTCTCGGTAAGGAAGATGAGATTGCTGAAGTTTGGGATGAGCTCATCTCGCTTTATCCGGACTATGTGAAGGAGTCTGAGTCAGTTTTCTGCAAAGCGATGAAGGAAAAAACAGCAAATTTGTAATTTTGCATTCTGATTTCATTATTTAGTATATTATCATGCGTAATGTCTTGACTAACATAATCGTGATGCTTATGGCATTGTTGCTGGCGAATGAATCGTCGGCACAACGCGTTATGCCTACTGTCAAGATTTACGGAACCTTCGGCAAAGAGTATACGAAAGGAAAAATTATCGTTTGTGATCCCGATTCTCTGACTCCTGACACTTTTGACATGTTTGTCAAGTATCGTGGCAGCACGTCGATGAATTATCTCAAGAAGAGTTTCGCAGTCAAACTGGTGGATTCTAGTGACACGAAATTGACTAAGCATCTTCTTGGAATGCGTGACGACAACAGCTGGATTCTTGATGCTATGGCTATCGACAAAGCCAGAATGCGTAATCGCGTCTCCTTCGATATCTGGAACGCTATGGATGTGAAACCATATTATTCGGAAATGGAGCCGAAAGTGCGAACTGGAATCAGCGGAAGATTTGTGGAACTTTATCTCAACGACGAGTATAACGGCATTTATTGCTTGAATGAGAAGATGGACCGCAAACAGTTGAAACTAAAGAAGATGGAGGAGGGGGTAGTGCATGGTTTGTTGTATAAGACCTTTGACTGGAATGGCGCTGCATTTGGAGACGATCCTGAAGATTATTCCAACGATAGCTCTATCTATCAAGGTTTTGAGTCTGTTTATCCCGACGTCGAGGATAATGGAAGTACAGATTGGGCACCTCTTATAGAAAAGGAGGCTTTTGTGGTGTATTCGTCAAAATATTCATATTCTAAGAAATATGAGTCGCATTTTGACGTGCCTGTGTTGATGAATATGCATATCTTGATAAATTCAATCGGAGCTATTGACAATCAAGGCAAGAATCAGTTTCTGTATATCTATGATATCAAGGAGGACCAGAAAATGTCGTTTGCTCCGTGGGATATGGATTGTTCGTTTGGCAGAACATATAATGGAACTGAATTTGAGAATGCGTATACAAAGTTGTTGTATGAGAATCATATCATCACACGAATCAACGAAACCGACAGCACTTTTCTGAACAATACCTCCAATCGTTATTTTGATTTGAGAAAGACGGTTCTTTCCAATGAAAATATCAAAGCACGTTTTGACGACTATTTTCAGCTGTTCGAGGAGAGTGGCGCAGCCCAACGTGAGATTGATAAGTGGGGTGGAGTGGATGGTATAGATCTCGACTTTGCAAGTGAGAAGGAGTTCGTCCACAAGTTTGTCGATATCCGTATGGATTACCTTGACGAGTATTACAAAATGTTCTCTGACGTTAAGAATATTCCTGCCGATCGTGTCGACGGAATTGTCTACGATATCTACGGAAGAAGAGTTTACAATCCTCAACCAGGACACATATATATTATGAATGGAAAAGGAGTTTGGATTAATAGATAAAAAGTCTAAAATTTTGTTATCACGATAATATTTAGTACTTTTGCATTGGGACTAGCCGATGCTTTAGTGTCGCCTTTTCCCACCCGCATTTTTTACCGTAACCATCCGGTGTGCATAAAAAGGATTCTTCGTTTAGAAGAATCCTTTTATTTTTATTTTATATCTATTACTAATGATGTCTTGTTTAGATATGTCTAATATTTTCGCGTATTGGTTTATGATCAGAAGATCACCAAGTATATGTTTGTTATAGTTTCTTTTGATATAATTTATTGCATCTTTGAAAACTCCCGAGTCTATATTTGCCTTAAGAATTATAGCATCTGCTTGTTGAAACCCATCTACTAATGCACCTTGAAGTGTATTCCAATTACACCCTGCGGAGTATTTGAAATCACAAATTTGAAATTTTCCACAAACGAAAGATATAGCGTCGGCACAAGATTGTCTGTCGTGTTCATCTAAAAATGCAACGCTTCGATTTTTTTTTATTTAAATCGAGTGCCATTTGTTTTGTCTCATTCCAAGAATCTTTGTTTGTCCCTCGATGATTAGGGAACACAACTGTCTTTGCATTCTTTGTTTCGTTAATCGTAGAGGCGGATTCGTCAAAAAAGAATGTTTGTAGAAAATTTTGTTTCTTTTCATTTGAATCGAATTTTAATAATTCGTTCTTGATTTCAAAAGAGAACATAGAAATGCTTATTTAAATTCCAAATATCTCTCTGCTCTGCCATTCAACTCTTCATTGAATCCTTCTTCAGCCTTAATGTCCTCAAATGATTTATATTTCTTTCCACTCTTGAGATTCTTCTTGATAGACTTGATCAATTCGCCTTTTAAATATGGGTGCCAAAGTTTATATGGATTAGTGTTGTTGATGTCGATTTTGGCGACGTCTCCATTGCATACTAAGTATTTTCTTAGCCTCTCCACAAGTGCCGCATCCATGCTATACACTTCAGCCAGCTGCTCAACGGAGTAGAATCCGCCAAGTGAGGTGCGGAATTTCACGATGTTGAGTGCACGCTTCTCTCCGATGCCGGGAAGTTTACGTAGCTCGGAGGTATCTGCTGAGTTGATGTCGACGTGGAGATCGGCATATTTTGATTTTGCCTGTTGCGTGCGTTGAGGTTCTGTCCCCTGTTGCGTGCGTTGAGGTACTACCTCAACGCACGCAACAGGGCACGCAACAGACTGTTTGAATCTTTTCACGTCGGCATCAAATTCCAATTCGATCTTTGATTTTACCTCTTGGACATTGGCTTGCATCAGATACATCCGCATAGCCATTACACCGATAAGCATCGTCGCTATGATAGTCAAACTGATCACTACATTCACATTACGGTTGTGTATCTCGATCTTTTTGAACAGCTGTTCGTCGTCGATTTCTGTTTGGAATTTTTCTTTTGTATCCATTCTAATCCGTTTTTAGTCTGTTACTAATTGATTTATATTTTGCACAAAAATAACAACTTTTGGGCAATTTTTGATTATTTTTGCACGAATTTATGAAAGAAAGATCTGATTATGTTGATTAACTTAAATACAAAGGATGCTGAAGCAAATTTGCTTTACGCTGCTTTTTCCGACAGATTGATTGGAATTGTGCCTAAGATGGCTAACCGTCATGGCTTGATCGCTGGTGCCACTGGTACTGGTAAGACTGTCTCTTTACAGGTGTTGGCAGAGGGATTCTCTCAGATGGGCGTGCCTGTGTTTATGGCTGACATGAAGGGCGACTTGTCCGGTGTGGCCAAAGAGGGCAAGATGAACAAGTTTATGGAGAAGCGTCAGGCTGAGTTTGGTATCGAATATGGATTCCAGGCTTTTCCTGTTGAGTTTTTCGATGTATTTAAGGAGCAGGGTAATCCTATCCGTGTGACAGTCAACGATCTTGGATCACAGTTGTTGTCTCGTATCCTTGAACTTAATGACACTCAGGAGGGTGTGCTAACAATCGCATTCCGTGTGAGCCGAGAGCAGAACATGCCAATGGAGACGTTGGATGATCTACGCAAGATGCTTACTTACGTTAGCGAGCATGCCGCTGAACTTTCTGCTACTCTTGGAGCAGTCTCTACAGCCAGCGTCGGAGCTATCCAGCGTGCTCTTCTTCGTCTTGAGGAAGAGGGTGGTGACAAGTTCCTTTGCGGAAAGAGTTTCAACGTGATGGATTTCATCAAGACTAAGAACGGCAAGGGTGTAATCAATATCTTGGCCGCTGATAAACTTGGTAATTCTCCGCTTCTATATTCTACATTCCTATTCTGGCTTCTTACTGCTCTTTATGAGACTCTTCCAGAGGTGGGCGATGCGGATAAACCAAAATTCGTCTTCTTCTTCGATGAGGCTCACTTGCTTTTCAACGACACTCAGAAGGCAGTGTTGGATAAGATAGAGAAGATTGTCCGTTTGATTCGTTCAAAGGGAGTCGGTGTTTATTTCATCACACAGTCGCCAATCGATATTCCAGAGAATGTGTTGGCTCAGCTTGGAAACAAGGTCCAGCATGCTCTTCGTGCTTTCACTCCTAAGGATCAGCGTACTATCAAGAGCGTTGCCGACGGATTCCGTGAGAATCCTGCATTCAAGAGTGAAGAGGCACTTCTTGAGTTGGAGACGGGAGAGGCACTAATCTCATTCTTGGACGAGAAGGGCGCTCCGACAATGGTGGAGAGAGCGAAGATGTTGTCTCCTGCTGGTCAGATCGGTCCAATCACAGATGAGGAGCGACGTGAGTTTATCACTAAATCATCTTTCTACGAGAAGGAGACTCCTGCAGTGAAGAAAGAGAAAGTGGAGGAGAAGGCTGAAGCTAAGGTTAAGGAAGAACCAAAGGTAGAGGATAAGAGTGCTGAGGTTTTGGCAGAGGTAGAGGAGATGGTTGCCGAGATGCAGGCAAAGGTAGATGAGATAACAGAATTAAAGAATAAGATTGCGGAATTCCGTGCCACAACCAAGAATGCTGACGACGCAAAAGATGACATCAAGGATCCGTTGTCAGACGCTCAGAAGTTGAAGAAAGAGGTAAGCCAGATGTTCCGCGACGTCGCAAAGAAGGTTGGTGATTCTTCCGACAAGGGATTGAAATCAGTTCTTTCAAAAGCAGAGAAACTTGATAAAGCTGCAGAAAGTGGTCTCGACAAGGTAAAGAAGGAGTATGACACAGTGCGTGGAATGCTTACAAAACTTGAGGCCAAGGAGAAGAAAGAGAAGGAAAAGAGAAACAAGACAATCTTGAAATTCTTGAAGGATCTGATTCTTATGATATTCAAGGGAGGTAAGAAAAGATAATAAATGGTAATTATATAGATAGAATTAATCTACGCCTTTAGGCGTTATATATCGGTAGAATATGAAGAAATTATTGATTTCAGCGTTGATGCTATTGTCCACATTGACTGCATCAGCACAGTTGATTTCCGCTGCACGCGATAATGAAGGTGTGAAATTTGGAGTCAGAGGTTCGTTTGCGTTGAGCAACATGAATAGATCAGTTGATTATTCCGCAGACTTTGCTGGAATTGCAGGATCTTCGCTTACAACAAAGCAACTTCCCGCGTTTGCTGTTGGTGTCGCTATGGATCTTCCTATATTGGAGAGTTTTCATTTCAATATAGAGTTAAAGTATGCGATGAAGGGCCAGAAGTATATTCAGAAGTCTAAAGTTCTAAATCTCAACAGGGAGTCTACGACATTAGAGCGTATTGGTTATTTGGAACTTCCTATTCAGCCTCAGTTCCGACTAAATATCAGTGAAGGATCTCATTTGAATGTGAATGTTGGTCCATATATTGGTTTGGCTTTGCATGGTCATACCAAGACTAAATTACATGTAGAGAATGAGGATGACGTGATCTCAAAATTCTATACTTTCACAGGCAAGAGTTTCACGAGAGTTGAAGATGAAAGCAGAAACTGGGAGGATGCACCAGACAAATATAAGGCACCATACAGCCGTTTGGACGCAGGTTTGGCGATGGGTGTTGATTATGTGATTGAGCATTTCCACGTCGGAGTATCATACGATCTTGGCATAAAGGATATCGACAAGTTTGCAAGTGATAAGAACGACGAGATTGGTTACGAGCCATTGAAGAATCGTACAGTGATGTTCACACTTGGTATCGATTTCTAATTTTATAGGATATGATTATTATAGAGACGTGGCGTGCCGCGTCTCTTTTGCTTTCTATAGGATTTTATTAATCTAAAGTATAACAATTTATTTGGTATGAAGAAATTATTGATTTTCATGTTGATGCTTATCTCTACATTGCCAGCGTCTGCGAAGGTGGTGTCCGGAGCACGAGATAGCAGTGGAGTTAAATTTGGTATTAGGGAGTCGTTCACTCTGAGCAATATGAATCAGAATCCTGAATTATTCGCATTGCTTTTCAATAATAGAGGTGATGTTTTGATTTCCACACGTCTACAACCTGGTTTTGCCGCAGGATTTGCTTTAGATATACCTGTTTTAGAGAGTTTACATCTTAATCTTGAGTTAAAATATGTGATGAAAGGTCAAAGAGTCATAGCCAATGTAGACGCTGGATCTCTTGATAATGATTTTACCTTATTCGAACGTGTTGGCTATTTGGAACTACCTATCCAACCTCAATTTCGATTGAATTTTAACGAGAACACACATTTGAATTTTAATGCTGGACCGTATTTTGCTTTTGCATTACACGCAAGCGAATGTCATGTGGCTCATTATGAAGAATCTGGGAAAAAATTTGATGTGATAGAAAAACTTTATGTACTTTCTGGTGGTAAAGCTGACGGACCGGGGTTGGCTAATGATCCTGTCTATGCAAGCAAAGCGGACCTTTTGCGTTTTGATATGGGATTGGCTTTCGGACTTGATTTAGTGGTGAAAAAATTTCATATTGGCGCATCTTACGAATTAGGCCTTAAAAATAATAATGCAAAGTCATTCATCGAAACTCCGGGGTATATCGCAAATCCATTTGTTGAGCCTATAAAAAACCGTACATTCTGTTTCTCATTAGGTTGGGATTTCTAAGGTTTGATATTTATATTATTTTGTGGAGACGTGGCGTGCCGCGTCTCTTTTTTTCTCTAAGCTCTAAGCTCTAATCTTTAACCTTTAATCTTTATTCTTTCATTGCATTTCATTAATTTTGCGAATCGTTAATTTAATGAACAATGAATAAGGAAAAATTCGTAGGAATCATTCCTGCAAGATATGCGTCGACGCGTTTCCCAGGCAAACCGTTGGCCTCCATCGGTGGTAAACTGATGATTCAGAGAGTGTATGAGCAGGCATCTAAGGTGCTTGATTTGGTCTACGTCGCTACTGACGACCAGCGTATCTACGATGCTGTGGTTGGCTTCGGTGGTAAGGCTATCATGACAAGCGATAAGCATAAGAGTGGAACAGACCGTATCTGTGAGGCTTACGAGAAGAGTGGCTGCAACAGAGAGGTGGTGGTGAATATCCAGGGGGATGAACCGTTTATCATGCCAAGCCAGATCAGCACTGTGTGTGATCTTTTCGACGCTCCCGACACTCAGATCGCAACTCTTGTAAAACCATTCTCGGCAAACGATTCTATCGCCGACCTTGAGAATCCTAATTCTCCAAAGGTGGTGATCGACGGTGCTGATAATGCCGTCTACTTCTCTCGTAGCGTCATTCCATATTTGCGTGGTGTGGAGAAGAGCGAGTGGCTTAAGAAACATACTTTCTTCAAACATATCGGACTTTACGCCTATAAGGCAGAGGTGTTGAAGCAGGTGACTAAGATGCCTCAGTCGACAAATGAGATCTGCGAAAGCCTTGAGCAGCTTCGTTGGATCGACAACGGTTTGAAGATCAAAGTCGGACAGACTGAGACTCAAACTATCGGAATCGACACTCCTGAGGATATGGCTAAAGCTGAGGAATTCCTAAAAACTATCGAAAAATGAGCATGTTAGACCGTTCTGTTTGCCCGCCTATACATGATATCAAAAGCATAGTTGTCCCTGAGATTGAGACCATCAACCTCAAGAACGGCTCGCGTCTCCACTGTATGAAGTCTGGTATCGACGAGGTGGTCCGCGTGACTGTGATTGTCGGTGTCGGTCTTGATGTGCAGAAAGTTCCGCTGTCTATCCGAATGATGTCGAGTCTGCTTTTTGAAGGGACAAAGGACCTGACTCAGGCGGAGGTGGCTGAGAAATTCGACTTCTACGGTGCAAGAAAAGCAGGAATGCCAGGTATGTACGCCTGTTCTTACGATCTTATCTGCTTGTCAAAACATCTTCCAAAAATCATAGACGTGTTTGTCGACTCTGTGTTCACACCTGCCTTTCGTGAGGATGATTTCAGACGTTTGTCTAAGATCATGAAGACGAATATGAAGGATATGTTCAAACGCGTCGACTATCTAAGCGATAAGAACCTCGACTATATGCTTTTTGGCGAGAATGCGAGAATGATTCATCCGGAATTGGAAGACTTCGACAACCTTAAGGTGGATGATTTGAAAAAACTTCATGCTGACCATTTCAATATTGAGAATGTGGAGATCGTGGCATGCGGAATGATCGACGACGAAGTTAAGAAGGTATTGGTTGACACATTCTCAAATATAGCACCGTCGGGAAAAAATCGAAAGAAAGACAATCCGTTGGTTTTGCCGACGTTGGATAAGAAATACAATTTTCTTCATCAGAAAGGAGTCCAGGCAGGAGTGTGTATCGGACGCCAGCTGTTTGGAAGAACCAACAGTGACGAGAGGGGCATGCGTTTCCTAAACACTGTGCTTGGAGGTTATTTCGGAAGCCGACTATCTTCCAATATCCGTGAGGATAAAGGCTATACCTACGGCATTTATTCAGATGCGTCCATCAACAAGCATCATGGCACTTTGACTATCTCCACTCAGTGCGACAACAAATATGTGCAGAATGTGATTGATGAGACATTCAAGGAGATGGAGATCCTTTGCAATGAGAAAATGTCGGACGACGAGTTGGAAAGAGTGAAGAACTATCTGCTTGGCACAATGTGCACAACTTATGGCAATCCGATTGGATGGAACAACGAGATGATCCATGCTGTGACGTCTGCCAATGGAGGAGAGGTTTCGCTTGCGCGTATCAATAATTACATTGATTATATCCGTTCTGCATCTGCCGACGACGTGAAGGCTATGGCACAGAAATATTTTGCCAAAGATGATTTCTGCGTCTCGGTTGTCGCAGACAAAGACAAAATTAAATGAAAATCAAAATAATCGTCGACAATTATGTGGCTCAGAGCAACGTCTTCGCGGAACATGGTTTTTCTGCGTTGATTTGCGACGGGGATAGAAATATCCTTTTCGACACCGCCTCTGGTTCACTCGCCCTACTTCATAACCTCGAATGTTTCAAGGTGGCGACGGAAGACATTTCCGACGTCGTGTTGAGCCACGGGCATAACGACCATAGTGGAGGTGTGGTGACGTTGATGAATCGTGCTGGCAATTGCAAATTCTGGGCTGGCGAGGGATTTGATGTGGCGCGTACTGGCAGACGAGGCATAGATATTGGTTTGAAACTGACAGCCGAGCAGAAAGCTAAATTCAATATTGTCGACGGAATGGTCAAGTTGACCGATAACGTTTATGCGGTATCTGCCAAAGGTTGTGAACTGACAGAATTATCGCACACCGACGATTTCTATATTCTATCTGATGATGCGCACAGCGTCTCCGATTATTTCACCGACGAAGTATATATAATATGTCTGCACGACGGCAAGATGAGCATCCTCACAGGATGTGCCCATCGTGGGGTGGCGAATATCGTCCGTCATGCGCAGAGCCTCTTCGGTTGTCCCGTCGACACTATAATAGGAGGATTCCATACTCTCCACGATTCCAAGGAAAAGTTGGCACGGCTCGCGTCGGAACTGCAATCCGCGTCGCCACGACAAATAATATGTGGCCATTGCACGGGAGTTGAAGCTTATGCCGAGTTGAAAACCATGATGCCAGGAGTAGAGATGATGCATACGCAAGTTGGCATGAATATTTTTTTATGAATATGTGTCGCACATTAGTCATACAAAAACAATCGAGTCTGCTATTTTGGCAGACTTTTTTGTTTTAAATCCAAAAGTTGGCACGAAAAAGCCGTTGGCACGCTTTTTGAAATATTATATGCGAACGGCGATATGACCAAAGGTGGTACGGCGTTCAGAACAAAATTGAATAATAATAAAAAAAGATATAAAGTCATGGGAAAGATTATCGGAATTGACCTTGGTACTACAAACTCATGTGTAGCCGTAATGGAAGGCGGTAACGCAGTAGTTATTCCAAACAGCGAGGGTAAGAGAACAACTCCTTCCGTAGTAGGATTTTTGGCAGGTGGTGAGAGAAAGATTGGTGACCCAGCAAAGCGTCAGGCAATCACAAACCCAGAGAAGACAGTTTTCTCTATTAAGAGATTCATGGGTGAGACTTACGACAAAGTAGGTGCAGAGATCGCAAGAGTCCCTTACAAGGTTGTAAGAGGCGACAACAATACTCCACGTGTTGATATCGACGGACGTCTTTACACACCACAGGAGATCTCAGCAATGGTGCTTCAGAAGATGAAGAAGACAGCTGAGGATTACTTAGGTGAGGAGGTTACAGAGGCCGTTATCACAGTGCCTGCATATTTCGACGATTCACAGCGTCAGGCAACAAAGGAGGCTGGTGAGATCGCAGGTTTGAAGGTTCGCCGTATTGTTAACGAGCCAACAGCATCAGCATTGGCATTCGGTATCGACAAGCAGGGTAAGGATATGAAGATCCTTGTGTTCGACTGTGGTGGTGGTACACACGATGTGTCAATCCTTGAGTTGGGCGACGGTGTGTTCGAGGTAAAGTCAACAGCAGGTGATACACACCTTGGTGGTGATGACTTCGATGAGAAGCTAATCCAGTGGTTGGTAGAAGAGTTCAAGGCAGAGAACTCAGGATTCGATCTACGTAAGGATCCAATGGCATTGCAGAGATTGAAAGAGGCTGCTGAGAAGGCAAAGATCGAGCTTTCTAACACAACTTCATCAGAGATCAACTTGCCATATATCACAGTTGTAGACGGTGCTCCAAAGCACTTGGTTAGAACATTGACTCGTGCTAAGTTCGAACAGTTGGTAGACGATCTTGTACAGCGTACAATCGAGCCATGCCGTACAGCTCTTCAGAGCGCAGGTTACTCAACATCAGATATCGACGAGGTTATCCTAGTAGGTGGATCTACACGTATCCCTGCAATCCAGAGCGCAGTGGAGAAGTTCTTCGGTAAGGCTCCTAACAAGGGAGTTAACCCAGATGAGGTTGTTGCTTTAGGTGCAGCTATCCAGGGTGGTGTCCTTGGTGGTGATTTGGCAGACATGGGTGCTGGCGCAGGTGGTGTATTGCTACTTGACGTAACTCCACTTTCACTTGGTATCGAGACTTACGGTGGTGTGATGACTAAGCTTATCGACGCCAACACAACAATCCCAACTAAGAAGACACAGGTGTTCTCAACAGCAGCTGACAACCAGACATCTGTAGAGATCAACGTACTTCAGGGAGAGCGTCCAATGGCAGCTCAGAACAAGTCAATCGGTCGTTTCCACTTGGACGGTATTCCTGCAGCTCCACGTGGTGTGCCACAGATCGAGGTGTCATTCGATATCGACGCTAACGGTATCCTTAACGTAACAGCTCTTGATAAGGCTACAAACAAGGAGCAGAAGATCCGTATCGAGTCTTCATCTGGTTTGTCGAAGGAGGAGATCGAAAGAATGAAGAACGAGGCTACAGCAAACGCTGCTGCAGACCAGAAGGAGAAGGAGCGTATCGAGAAGATCAACAACGCAGACGCAATGATCTTCCAGGTAGAGAAGCAGCTTAAGGAGATCGGTGATAAGATCCCATCAAGCAAGCGCAGCCAGATCGAGTCAGCTTTGAACAAGCTTAAGGATGCTCACAAGTCTCAGGATCTTGCAGGTATCGACTCTTCAATGAAGGAGCTTGAGACAGCACTTCACGCAGCAAGCCAGGATATGTACAACGCTCAGCAGGCAGGTGGCCAGCAGGGTGGTGGCTTCAACGGAGGAAACGCAGGTGGTCAGCAGGGTCCTAACAAGGACGACATCACTGACGTCGACTTCGAGGAGGTTAAGTAAGATTGATTAAACATCAACCAAATAAAGACTCCCGTGTGATACACATCACACGGGAGTTTTTTTGTGTGTTATATTTGGTCTCATTTGTTAATTTGAAATCTCCCAATGACCTGTCTTATCGCTTCCGACACGCTTGATGAATCCTGCCGATTGCATGGCTGCAAGATCACGCTTTATGGTCTTCTCTGATACCCCTAATATAGTAGCAAGATTAGGGAGATTTACAGGGACATTTACCGTGTCATCCTTCCGGTTGCCCTCGACAGTTCCAACATTCTTGGCAATCTCATAATACCTCTCTGAAAGCTTATAGCCATCCATCAGGCAATGGTAGAACATCTTATCAACGCCCTGTCCGCTCTTCTCGATGAAACCAGCCTTCTGCAAAACCTCGGTGATGAGTTTGCAACGTGGCATACTGTTGACTGTAAGGATATTGTCAACATCAACACCAACTGGGAAACCTCCAGCATTGGTGAGGATAAGTTGGTCGGGGTACTGTTTGATAACCACATCGCTCTGGATATACATCACGCGATGGCAACAAGCGACATGCCTTGGCGAGACAAAGACGAAGACTACCTTCATTGGGCATGGCGTGCCATGCAGTACGCTCATGCCAAGCACTATCCTGGCAATAAACTTCGCAAGAGCAAAGTCTATTAGTCTCGTGCATGTGTATATATAATAATGAGTGGGAAAATCAGTAATGATGTCTCCCACTCATTTGTTTTGTTAAAAACATAGCAGAAAAAGCCCAATGCTATACCAACTATGATTCACATTCATCCGTAATCTCCCAACGACCATTACGCTTGCCGTTTACTCTTTGCAGAATACCTTTCTCCTGTAGGTTAACGGTGATCGTCTTGACAGTTCTCTCCGATTTGCCTATTTCTGCAGCAATTTCCTTCTGGGTAACAGTAGGATTCTTTTGCACTATACGCAATACTGCCGCTTCTTCCAAAGTGCAATTTTTGCACTTTAGAGGTAGTTCTTTACTTATATTTGCACTTTGGAGTTCTGGCTTTGCACTTTGAACAGCACTCTCTTCTACCTTACCCCAATCCACATGCATGATTCTATTTCTCAAATCATGTTGCTCTCCCAATAACATACTTCGGAAGAATCGTTCAAGATAGACTGTTGTTTCCGTAATTCCTTTTGGCAAATCTCGGTAGTTGGCACGTACCAGCGCGTTACGGAAGTACCATGAGTTATTTGCAAAAACATCATTTACAACATTGAATCCCAGAGAACGTAAATACTTTATGATAAACACGGCTGTGGTTCGAGTATTGCCTTCGCAAAAAGGATGAATTTGCCACAAGTTGGCGCAGAAACGAGATAGATGACGAATAGCATCATCCACATTCAAACCTTCATAACTAAACTCGCGTTCCTGCCCCATGTCATAGTCGAGTGTATCGCTAATCGTGTCTGCACTTGCATAATAAACAGTCTTGCCTCCAAGCACCCATTCGTTCTTCGTGATATTATAGTCACGTATGCGACCTGCAAGTTTGTAGATGCCATCGAACAACCTACGGTGAATGGAAATCAACTGAGCAGGAGTAAACGAGAACGTTTTCTCTGCCAGAATCTCCGTGATACGAGCCGATACCTTGTCAGCCTCCTCAGTTCTATCGTTCTCAACCAACTTGCGACCATCAGCTGACTTGTAATATGAGTCAATCAGTTCCTTCGCTTCCTCGATGGTGATGTCGCCTTCTATATGCTTACGAGCCGTATCAAGCAGATACTCCGAAGTCTGCAAGCCATCCACCTGTTGCAAGCCGATAGCCACTTTCCAAGCCTCGCCACGTTCACGTTGCTGAGGTTCACCTTGACGGATATACTCCTCCAGGCCTTGTATCGTATATTTTTGTTCGTCGTTCATATTGCGTTATTTAATTACATGTTCCGATGCTTATCCGCCAACATGCTTATCACTCTTAGGATAGATCCTTATTATATTATTGACTGCAAATGACTTTAAGAGGGATATTTGCTGATTCTCTTAGGAATTTATAGGTATTACCTAATAAAATTCTCATGGAATCAGTAGCAGATTTTTTACTCATGCCAGGTTGTACAATGAAAATTTTGAATTGCATTTCTTTTTTATTGTATGCCTGTTCCTTAAGCCTTTGAAGATCATCTACATTCCCTTTTAGGATTGATGAACTTCTATTATTCTTTTTCTTTCTTTGATCTCTCTTAAGGATATGGTCAAAAAACTTATTTCCAGAAACATATTTCCAACTTATAGACTTTTGGGCTTGTCCACAAACTTGATATAAATTATTGATATTGTCTGAGACTTTTCCTTCATTCGCATATTTTAAGTGAAACAAAGAGATTTCCATCACATGCTTATAAACATTTATTCCAATTAAGTCTGCAATTTCTCCAGACCCATCGTCATCAATTATATAATCAAATTTATCGTGGATCAAATTTGCAAAATAGTATTGAATAGAGTCAGTAACATAAGGAGCAGATCCCTGAGACTCATGGCTAAGGTTTACACCTTCCCATTCAATAGAGCTAATGGATTCGTTAGGAATGAATTCCGAACTTAATTCTGCTTTAAATTTGTTAACACCATGAATCTCACTAGTGTCTGCCAAATACACGATTGGCACAAATTTGGAGAAGAACTCTTGGGTAGTATATTCAGTATTGCAGAAATTGAAGATAGGTTCATTTCCTTGGGAATCTGAAGTATAGACACATTCAGAATTCTCACCTGTGAAAATCGTTTCTACTATTTTGTATCTGCCCTTATCTGATCCCAAAGAGAATACTATATTCTCACCCAATTTAGTCTCATCAAGAATAACAAGATCGCAATCATCAAAGGGTACATACTCTTGACCAAATTTTATTAAAAGGTTGCCATGCTCATATACCTCATGACTCCAGTCAATAGATATTGGTTGGGTTGCAGGAAAAGATCTTAAGAGCGAGGGCTTGAGTGTATTCTTTAGGACGACGTTGGTATCAATACTTGTGTTAGAAATAAGAGCCCCTACTTCGTTACACCATTTCTTGAATAAAAGAAGATTTGTACGTTCCCTTGACCATATTTTCCCTTTTTCAGAACATCCTACACTAACCTTTTGTCCATTTCGGAAACCCACCCCAAAAAGGTTGTTCTTCATTAAGTGTCCTTGTGTCAATTCATTAATTCCATGTTGCACACTGCTTCCAAAATATGATTGAAATGATATATCTTTACCATTATGCAAACGTGCTCCTACATTAAAAAGGCGAAGTCTATGTGTGTCCGCAAAGACTCTGTAGACACAATCACCCTTTAATTGTCTAACATCAGTAAATATATGAGAAAGAAAGTTTTTCCCAGATAAAGAGATACTCGAGTTTAGATAAACACGTTTGTTTAAGGCATCAAAATACACAACTATAATATCCCATGTCATATTTTTGATGTTCTTAACGGTTCCCCATTGAACGTTTGAGGATTTACCAAGAACAGCTACAAACATGTCACTGGTGGAAGCATGCAATTTTATGTCATAAGATGATTTGTTAGCAAGTCCATCTTCCCAACAACTAAAATTTGTTGTTGTCGATGTCGTTGTGAACACCTCAGCGCTTAATGCGGGATGTATGTCTTGTAAAGAGAATTCTTTTGCCAATGACCCATGAAATTCTTGAATATAATCATTCAGTTTAACCTCACTTTCTATGACATCTTCACTTATTCGCGGTAACAAAGAATTCCAATCCGCATCAAGCTGATATAAATTATTGATCTCATTTGCAATTGGAGGATATGCCAGATTTGTGATAAAACTAGCTGTGCCTATCGAATTATCAGATACACGTGTAAACCTTCCAATAAATTGCAATGTAATTGCTAAGCTTTGACGTTCATCATGTATAGCTGCAATTTTTAATTGGGGAAGATCAAAACCTTCTCCTAACATATTAACACAAACTACTATACGATGATGTCCTAACTTGATTTTTTCTAGAATTTTATTTTCGTTAGTGATACCACTATAGATAATAACAGGATTAAACTCTTTGTATCTTTGGTAACATTTATATACTTCATTAGCTCTTTTTTTATCCATACAACGAGCCATAAGTATATGATTATATCCATTATTAATATCCTTCTTTAATTGAGATACGGCTTTCTCTGCAATGGCAATATCTGCTTCAGGCTTAGTATATTCCATGACAGGAAGAAAAGATATCTTTTTATAATACCCTTGTTCTTGAGCTTTCCGAAGAGGAAAGTTAAAGATTATTCTTCCTTTTAATTTTTGACCATCATTTCTAAATGGTGTTGCAGTGAAAAGTAAAGCTTTACCTTTATTAAAAGAAGAAATAAAAGAGTCCCATGTTGCTGCCTCTGAGTGATGAGCTTCGTCAACAAATAGAAATGAAATCTCTTGATTGAGTAATTTTTTGGTTGAATTAGATACTTCTGATGCTAATGCCATCGTCGAAATAATGACATTATTATTTTGTATGACTGTAACCCATTCTTCTTCGCTGAGCGTTTTTTCGACTTTATAAACCTTTGGCAGAATTATCGACTCAGGAACCACACCTATCTTAGGTAATAATCCCAAGGTCTTAAATTTATCAAATATTTGAGTTCGCAATGCATCTGATGGAACAACGACAAAAACTTTCCTACACTTATTAGCAATCATAAACGATAGCATCGTTTCTGTCTTACCTGTACCGGTAGGCATCACAATTATGCCATTTGAAGAAGTTTCTTCCTCCAAATGTGCCATGATTGCGTGTAAAGCCCCAATCTGTGGAGATCGTAGTCCTTTACTTGTTTCGCTTTCTTTCTGGAATTTAAACATTCCATCCCAAGAAGTTGCAATCTGATCTGCTGTATATTGAGTATATTGGATATCTGCCATCTAATACCTATTTTATCATTCCATCAGGCACAAGTCCTAAGCCGTTGATACTTTCCATAGCACTTGTGAGTGAGGTATGTGTTGTTATCACGTTCTTATAGTTCCAAAACTTTACTTCGTCACGGATTTGTGGTAAAGAAGCAATTTCTTTCTTGATCTTCTCAATCTGGGCTTCATCCGTAACGGCAACAATACCTTGTACAGCTTTGTTCGTCTTTGCTTTCATGAGGTTGAGCACAAGACTGTCGATGCTTCCTGATGTCTGAACTTCGAATACATAGATGACTCGACCCATGTTGCCAATAGATGCTTGCCAAACAGCATCAACTTTAGCACCAGCTGCAATGGTTACCTCTACATTTGACTCAAAGCCAAGGAACTCGCCAATCTCCATGATTTTATCACGGACATCATTGTGTACAAAGTCCTTTTGCTCCTTTGTCTCCTTCTCTTCTGGAACTTTTTCTGCTGGTTGATCTTTTACCTCTTGCAATTCTTTCCAAAAGAAATAGTCAAGAGAAAGGAAATCATCTACACCTTTGTGCCCGCTTTCTTTAGCAATAGAAATCAATTCTTTTCCCTCCTTTGATACTCTTACATAAGAGGCACCATCAAGGCTATGGTAGTTAGGAACTTTGATGTTGAGAGTTTTGAACGCATTAACAGCTTTCACATTCCAAAGAATGAACTGGTCAGGATAAGTCTTACACAAGAGCTCACTCATGATGGCAGGACCCATGCCTTTTACATTCTTACGGAAATCATCCCAACGAGTCTCCAAAGCATCAGAACCATAGAGCAGATTAGCGAGTTTCTTTCGCAGATAGTCAAGCCCGTTCTCTTCTATGACCTTCAAGATATGCTTCTCTCTGTTACCCCACATGAGGATTGCCCAAAGAGGCTTCATCATTTCAACAAGGTCTGCTTCAGAAGCATTCAGGAGACGTTTCTTGTCAAATGACTGTATGGCTTCACAGAGTTCGAGACGTTCTTTGCGTTCTTCATCGATCTCTGCGCCAGTAAATCCTTTTTCGTACTTCTCAAGGTACTTTATGTATTCTGTTTTATTCATGATTCTTATTCTAATTATTTAGGCTATATCATTAACATGAGCAGAAAAATGGCATTTAGAACCTTCATTCTCGCCGTCGGTACGGAAATAGCTTTTGAATTCTTGTGCCATTATTTAAGATATTTATCAAGTATTAATTGCTTTGCAGAAAAAGCATTAGAAAGTTCACATTCCTCAGCAATTTTCTTTTGAATATCAAGAGGTGGAACAGGAATCTCAAAGTTTGGAATGATTTTCTTGTCGCCTCGAGGCATCTTGACACCTTTCTTTCCTACCATCATATAATCAAAGAACGTATCAGTAGACATGATGCTCTTGAGATACTCATTAAGCACCACCTTTGGTTTTGTGTTTCTGAAGACGAGAACATCTTTAGAACATCCTCCATTACGATCTGCCATCCAAATCTTTTTGAGATATGGACGGATGTTTGAGACGAGTATATCACCCTTTTTGAATTGCGTTATTGAATCAATGTTAGGCGTACCTTCATAAGTAACAACTCCTGCTCGATTCTGTAGCATATTGTCAGTTGAAATATAGTCATCAACAGAAATATCACTCATTTTTATGCTGGTAGTAACATAAGGTGCTACGACAGACAACTTTTCTGTAGCAGTACCCTCTTTGCATTCTACTCTCGGAAATACCAAAATCGGTGTAGTCTTAATGGCCTTATCAAAATCAACCCGCTTAAAGTCAAGCATATCCTATAGTTGATAAGAATCGACATATTCAGAGACTTCTTCTGGTACTTCCACATCTTCCCCAAGGAAGTTCTTGCGGATCAATGTATTTATCTTCTCTTCATTTTCTAAATTTTGAGGGTCAAAGAGTGGAGTTTGAATTTGTGATATTCCCTTATTAGCTGATATGTCATTATTCTCTTCATCGACAATAGCGCCAAGGTACTTAATGCCTTCGCTTCCCTTGCGATTACTCCATTCATAGCCCAGGAACTTCTTTGTATCAGCAGTCTTTGTAGGAGACTTCATGACAAGAACTGGCTGAGGATTGCTCTCGCAGAGCATGAAGTAGTACAACTTATCCATCTCTATTGCTCGAATGCTATCAAGGATATGTTTTTGCAATTCGGCATCCTTTTGAGCTTGCGTATAGCGAGTATTCACCTTCTTCTTCTTAATTCTCTTGGCTTCGGTATCATCAGAGAATGTATTGTAATATGCAGCAAATATCTCTGTTTGCATCAAGGCCTTAGAAGGTGCGCCATCAAGTAGAGTTTTATACTCGTCATATGATATGCCGATATGGTTAGCATATATTTCGATAACATCGGCATCATCGTAGCGATGATCTTGCCCATGATTATTGCTAAACCATGCATTTACACGATTACGATAATGTACGGCAAGTTCAGGCTCTGATTTTTTGCGACGGAGGAATAGAACCACAGTATTGGTTCCTGTCTTGCCGAATGTGCCACTTCCAAATTCAGAGATAGCGACAATATCAAAGTATTTGAGAATTATTTCACGAGTCCTGATGTAAATA
This sequence comes from Candidatus Scybalocola fimicaballi, assembly GCA_002317115.1. GTDB lineage: Bacteria > Bacteroidota > Bacteroidia > Bacteroidales > Paludibacteraceae > UBA1723. The sequence goes on along the minus strand of DCIP01000070.1, from coordinate 25,175 downwards.
TTGGCGCTGTTGGAGAGAATACTTGAAGGCAAAATGATGGTAGCTACACCTTCAGGAGCAAGCATCTGTTTTGCTCGCTCTATGAAGAAAGCCTCAATACTATTGTTGGTTTCCAATTGTTTGCCATCTATCTCTTCACTCAAAACGTATGCGCCACGTTCTTCTTTTGTGAGCGTGGCAAGGAATCCTGTTACACTATAAGGTGGGTTAGCGACAAGCACTTTATATTCTCCATCCTTGATTTGGTCATGAGGTACAAGTGCATCACCATAAACAATTTGAATACCATCTTGACCATACATAAATGAAGATACTTTTGACACCTTGGAAAGACGATACTCTTTTTCAATGCCATAAATCTGTTTGTAGTAGTCTGGCAAAGACTGCGCTCCCTTGTACTTTTCTACAAATGGTTTTATCTGTGATGCATACTCATTCAAGAAGTGACCTGCGCCGCAAGCATAGTCTATTGCCTTTGGAATGTCTGTGGATTCGCTGATTATTTTCTCCAAAGGCAAAGAGCTGACCATAAAACGAGTAATAGGAGTCGGAGTAAAGAACTGACCTTCATTCTGCTTGACACCTTGGTCAAGGAAGCCCTCAAACAAGTCACCAAGGAACTGATTCTGCTTATTTGTTTTAAGGCGCATATCTTGAAGCATCTCTACCATGGCTTTCAAGATGACTGCGTTTTGAATAAAAAGCTGTTTGTTATGCACATCAAGAAAGCCGAAGTCGCTATTACTATAGAACTTCAACTGGCGGAAATATTCAAGAATTGTATCTTTAATTGCATCAGGGTCATTACGCTGCATGCGAAATGCATTCTCGATACTTGCATTGTCAATATAAGTAACATCCTCTCCAAGGTAGTCCTTCATTCCAATTTGGTAGAGTCGTTGAAGGCGGTCTTGGAAGCTGTAATAATCATCGTATGCTGCACCCTTCCAAAGGAATTGCAAATCAAGAGGATTGCGGACTTCATCCACAACTTTGACCAGGAAAAGGTTTACCAACTTATCAAAAGCATTTTCGTGACTTGCCACATTGTATTGGCGAAGTATTTGCGCAAACTGATGATATTTACGTTGGATATCCTGACCGTCAACAATAATCAAATCGTCAATGGTCATCTTCTTTTTAGTCACACCAAAAGCAGGAACCTCATCAACTTCAAAGGCTCCATTTGTGGCATAATCTTGTCCATAGGTCTCTTTCCATACTCGGAAGAAATCGTCTCTTGTACCATTGTCATGGGCGACTTTTTCGAAACTGAGCAATTTTGGATTAGATTCAAGATAATCCTTGTTGTCAGTCATGGTAATCAAGCGATAATTACAACGTGGCTCACCTTCAACAATGTCTGATGCGTAGAGAGCAAGATATTGGGCCTGTCGATAAGTGTTGTAGTAGTTGAAAAGCTGGCCACCATCCTGCAACGTCTTCTTCCAAGCCTTATTAAATTCATCATCCTCCTTGCCGTCCATTGTCTTACATTCAATAAGCATGTATGGACGTTTATCATTATCGCGAATCAGAATATCACAATAGAAATGGGAATCCTCACGACCTCCAGGAGTCTTAGGCTCTAACACAATGTTTTCAGGTTTATACCCTTGAGCAAGTAAACCAACGACACATTCTAAGACGACGAAATTTTCGTTGGCGGAGAAGTTCTTTGTTGTATCTCTATCTGCCTCAATTTCCTCTGGATATAGTATCTTTTCATTTGTGAAGTCAACAGTAATGCTACAATTAGTTTTCTCAAAATGAATGCACATTTCATCTTGAACACTATCTGTTGATTGAAATCCTAGACAGGTAAGTAAATCTCTTAGATTGTCCTTTGTAATCATATTTTGATTTTACTTTTGTTTTCTATATCGTTTGAAACCTCCATGAGTTCACTGTAAAATGATAATATTTACAATTGTCATTTATGCATCTCTTAATTATTAATCTCCCAATGACCTGTCTTATTGCTTCCCACATACTTAATGAGATTCTGATCTCGGAGGACGTAGAGATCTCGTTTGATAGTTGTAACACTTGCACCTAATGCTTCAGACAATGTTTGCGCATTTATCGTGTCATTTATCGTGCCATTTATCGTACCGTCTTTTATGATGTGATAAATTTTCTTCTGTCTTTCAGTAAGTTGCGATAGTTCTACCGTATCATTTACAGGGACATTTACCGTGTCATTCTTCTGAGTATTTTCGACAGTTCCGACATTCTTGGCGATCTCATAATACCTCTCTGAAAGATTGTAGCCATCTTGTGCTGAGATGAGTAATCCTTCGCCGATAAGTTTGCGTAGTGTTACATCATCTGTATGGCGTTGACTTTCGCCTTGTGAAGCACGGAAGAGGGCGAGAAGGTCAAATACGTTGAGTTTGTTGTTTGCAGGTCTGGAGTTCTGCAACTCTCGTGCATAGAGCATGAAGGCTGGGTACTTGATTTCGCCAGGGAGTCGTAAGCATACCTGCCAATCGTCTGTCAATGAATAATCTGGCAGACGTTTGCCATCCATCAGGCAATGGTAGAACATCTTATCAACGCCCTGTCCGCTCTTCTCGATGAATCCTGCTTTCTGCAATACCTCGGTGATGAGTTTGCAACGTGGCATACTGTTGACCGTAAGGATATTGTCAACATCAACACCAACTGGGAAACCTCCAGCATTGGTGATGATAAGTTGGTCGGGGTACTGTTTGATAACCACATCGCTCTGGATATACATCACGCGATGGCAACAGGCATTGAGGATTGCCTCTCGTACTACTTCTCGATTAAACGCAGGAATGTCTCCAATACGGAAACCGTCATTGTAGTGTTGTAATGGGTTGCTTGCTGGTTGGTTGATGTAGTTCCACACAGAATCTACCATCAGCACAAGTGGTTCTTGGAATTCCTGACGTGCAGTGTATTCTATCATAGAGTGATATAGGCGGTACTCAACAGTCACTCGGTTGCAATACAAATGCTTGTGAATAGCTTCCGACTTGCCAAGAAGGATAAGGGCAGCATTGGTCAGCTGACCATCCTTATTCATGAGGGCGAAATCATGGAGCACTTGCAAAGTTGGTGTGCTTACGAATTCTGGTTTGTTCCAACGTTGAGCATAGCCTTGTTTCATCACACGGATGGCCTCTTCATCAAGGTCTTCAAGGGTAAGTCCTTCACAGATCTTCTCAGAGAAGTCAGGTTCTGACTCCTGTAGAATCTTGAGATACATGGCATCGGACATTGGCTTGAGTTCTTCGCCAACACGCATCAAAGGTACGTCCTCAAACTTGAAGACTTTACCAATAGGGCGTGATGGAACCTCAATCACCAACACACGACGGTTCTCTTCATCATAGAGTTCGTATATCTCTGGACGAATGGTCGTGTCGCGATAGATATCCGACTCCAGCTGCCCGATAGCATCTTGTGCCTGGCGAGTACCAGTAACACGATGCGGATAGTTGTCATGCATACCTATGACCAAGCGACCGCCTCCTTCGTTACAAAGGGCTATGACATAGCCAAGTATGCAGCGACGACGATCTTTTGGATTGGTCTTGCCTCGACCATCGTAGGAAACGTTGCCTCCTTCGCCCGCCTTGAACTCAACGCGGTCTTCGGATTCGCGCATCTGCTGGAGTTGCTGTATGGTGAATTTATTCATTATTGTTGCGGTCTTGCTTTTTTGATATGTTTGTCTGCAATCAAGTTTGGTAGAGTCTGTTGCCCCACTTAATTTCTCAAACAAAAATACTCAAATATACTGTATATATGCAATTATTTGAATGATTTGTCAGTTTTATTGTGTTATACATGACAAAATACTGTATTTTTGCGGACGTGATTTATTACAATAGAATACTTTAGAGTTTAGAAATGAAATTTAGAATTCTTATTGCATTCTTTTTTATTGTTGGTCTGGTTTGGTCCCAAAATGAAGTGACGCCTCCGATTGATACTTTTCCTAAGGATTCTATTCCTGAGGATTCGGTTTCATTGGATAGCCTTCCTTTAGATTCACTGCCGTTGGATTCAATACCAGTCGATACACTTCCAATGGATTCACTTCCGTTGGACACAATCCCAGTCGACACACTACCAATGGATTCACTGCCTTTGGATTCACTGCCTTTGGATTCAATCATAGTCGACACGCTACCGTTGGACACAATTCCTGTGGACACGATTTCTCCCGTCAATCCAGATACAATTATTCCAATTCCGGTAGATACGATTGAGATTGTCAATATAGAAAATCCGGCTGTGGCTGCTTACATGGCAGACAGCACTTATTTCTTTGTGTCAGACTATGATTCTTCTGTTGTGATGAAATATACGACGCCGGAATTCTATTCTAAGCGTCGTGATATTCCAAATGGAAAGCTGGTGACTTGGACGCCAAGCGACTCTACTTATGAGATTGCGGAGATTCGCATAACGGTGAGTGAGAATGAGGTGTTTATGGGCGGCTATACTTATAACCCAAAGTCTCTTGACGCTTCTTCCTGCACTATCTATAATCTGTTGCCATCCAAGTATTATTATTACAAGGTGGAGGAGATTCTTTCTGATTCAAGCGTGGTTGAGAAGACGCGTGGTGAATTCCGCACCGTCGGCCAGGTGAGAATGATTAATGTGGATGGCTGTCGCAATGTGCGTGATTTTGGCGGTTGGAAGACGCAGTTTGGCACTCGTATTCGTTATGGCAAACTGTTCAGAAGCGGCAATTTGGATGAGGTGACACCGTGGGGTATCAATGATTTTAAGAATAATCTTAATGTCACTGCTGAACTTGATTTGAGAGGTGTCAAACAATATATTTCGACGCTTGGCCAAGATGTGAAGTTTGTAAGTTATAACAATGGCTACTATTTTAGTGCCTTGTCTAAGCATGGAGCTACTTATCTTAAAGATTTTAATTGGATAATAGCACGTATGCGAGAAGATCGTAGCGTCGACTGGCATTGTCAGATAGGCTGTGACCGTTGCGGCACGTTCTCGTTCCTTATCGGAGGTTTGTTGGGAATGACAGAGGTTGACCTATGCCGTGATTACGAAATGTCTTCATTCGCAGACCATACTCGTCCACGTTCATTCGATGGAGAGGAAAGTGGTACATTCGCGTCGCTGATCCCTTATATAAAAAGTTTTGGACCAGAAGACGACCTTGCCCAATGCTTCTACAACTACTTCATAAGTATTGGCGTACAACCCGAGAATATTGAATATTTCCGTTCTGAGATGCTTGAGGAGATACCTGTAGAGACAGGTGACAAACAGGTCGTTGCTCCTGTGTCATCGGCTTACACGACGCCGACATGTATCCAGTCTCCGTTGAGAATCTATTCGATGAGCGGAATGCTTCAGCCTCGTTTGCAGAAGGGCATAAATATCATAGTTGGAGAAGACGGTAGTGTCTCTAAATGCTATGTCAAATAATTAGTTTAAGAGATCTAAAAATACAACTCCCGTGTGACACACATCGCACGGGAGTTTTTGCTATTCTGGTACGTAGATGATTTCTCCGTTTTCCAATTCGTAGGCGATGCCGACTTTTTTGCCTCGTTTGCCTTCCGACTGTGATTGGTCTTCACTCGGAGTATACTTGTTGATTTGTGATCCTTCTTTGGTTATGATCTCCATATTCTCTTTACCTGGGTTCTTGATCATCGTGAAATCATCTTGGCTGAACATCTCTGTCATATTGAATCGTGTGACCAATGCCACCATAAGTGCCACTGCGAATACCATAGCGACGTCGAAGAGGTTGGATACCGTTGACATAGGGTCGTCCTCTTCTTGATTCTTTAATAGATTGTGTCTCATCTTTTCTACGATTATTTTTTTAGAATCTCATACAAATATTCCAAGTTTGTTATATCCTGCAGATACCAACGTTGCTTGATTTGCTGAGTGACGTATCCGATGGCTGCAGCCACAAGTCCAGTGACGGTTGTCGCGAAAGCCACCTGCATATTGCGTGCCATCGAATCTATATCTCCTGATGCCAAACCTGCTAATGCTGGTCCCATTGGTATCAACGTTCCCATCAATCCCATCATAGGGCCAAGTTTGGCAAGCATCTTGGAAGTGGTTAGATCTTTGTCTGCCTCAATCTCGTACTCTGCCAACAGACGTTGGATTTCAGCCGGCTCATCTTTGGCTTCAATGATGGCTTTTATATATCGGTTGACGAGCATGTCGCTTTTCTTTGGCAGACGCTCAATTACTGCGTCGACATTTTCCCTCGTCACTCCAGTCAACGCCTTTCTCACTTGTGAGGCAGATTTGTGGATGGCAAGGTATTGTCCGAAGAAACTTCCGATGAGAAGGAGTGATCGGATGAAAAGAAGAATCAAAATGATGATGACAGGCACTAATAAGCCTGTTGAAATCCAGTAGAGAATATCGCTGATAATTTCCATTGTTATATAGTTTTTATAGTTTCTTAGAGAACTCTGTGTCTCTGTGGTTTTTATTTTTTATTGTGCTCGCCTACGGCTCGCACATTGAGGAGAGGCAAGGGCTTCCGCCCTTTGCAATCCTCAATTTTTAGTCTTTGGTGGTTTTATTATACCTCAGCAAACCAATGATGCCGCAAACCAAGGTGAGTGTTCCAAATGCTGCCAAAGCAAGCCATTCGACTGGATCTGAACCGTGGAAGGTGGTAGTGCCGTTCACTGTGGCGACGACGCCAAGAATGAGAATCAGTGTGGATAGTAGGAATAGCACCTCCAGACGCAAATCTTTCTCCGGTATGAGCCAACGTAATCCCCATGCTCCCGTCGGCATTATTATTCCGATAACTACTGCTAATGTCCACGCGATTATTGAGAAGTCGACGCCGGGAAAGGCGTAGATGGTTTGCACCAAAGCGTAGAATAGGACGGGGAAAACAAGTATGCCTGAAAAGAAGCGTAGAATGCGATAGATCCAGATAGTGCGACGTCGCATAGGCTCTCCATACAACATCTTTCCAGAGAGAATGCAGTAGGCGATTTGCCAGAACACTTCAATCGTAAGCACCACACTCACATCAAGCATCAATGGTTGGTTTGCCAGCCACGCCTGAATCTCATTTCTGCTTTGCTGGATTGCCCATTCCCACGTCATCCCCACAAAGATGGAGCATGCGGCAGTCACCATTGCCACTTGCCACCACTTTAGAAAGGTCAGTTTTATCCAGGTGTTGAGAAACACCAGCACCATCAGAACAAGAACTATCGTCTCCATATCACTCTTCCTCTGCTTTACGACGTTTGCGCACCACGACAAGTATGATAATCAGCACCACGATGGCTATGCCGATCACTACCGATGTTGTGACGAGTGTGGTTGATGTTTCAGCAGAATCCATCAGCGTCTCTTTCTTTAAGACGGTGCCAGATTTCTGCTCCTGCTCATTCTGCTGGGAGTAATTCTGTTGCTGTTCAAGTTGTCTGTCGCGAGCTTGTTGTTGGATTTTGCCCAACTGTTGCTTTTGTGCGTCAGTGGCGTGGAAATAACCTTTGTCCGCAGCTTGGAGCATCGACGTCGCCATCTGCTCCATAGCGGCAGGGTTTTGTTGGCTTATAAACTGGTCGATGCCGAGTTTGAATTTATCGTCCACGTAGACGGCATAGATTTCATCCCACATTTGAGGGTCGATTGTGGATTGACGTGTCACGCTCCAGCCGTAGGTGTTTTGTATGATTTCCGCAAATCCAGCTGCTGATGAGGCTCCACCTTTCATCTTCTCTTTGATGTATGTCGGATTAAAGATTGTGGAGCGGCTCTCCACGCCAACAGCCTCTTTCAACTCCTGCATACGATTATGGTTACGGTTGCGATAGTCTGCCATATAGGCATCTGGTTCTTTGCCTGTGACCTCAGTGACGGCAAGATTGATTCCTCCCATAAATTCGTAAACGTGGTCGAGCGAAAGAGCACCCCAAGTGTTGGATTGACGAGGTTGTGTCACCACATCAGTTCGAGTAAGTGCTGCGGCGAAAGCTGCTTTGCTATAGCGTTCCCACCCGTCGACGCTGCCATAGAATGCTCCCATATTATTCATATAGACGTCGGCTATCTCACTTGTGTTCTGCCATCCACCTTGGCTCTGCACCATACCTTGTATGCCTGTGCCGTAGTTGCCATTCACGCCTCCAAACACTCTGAATGATGCCATCTCACGAGCCTCCTTCGGGGATATCCCTTGTGATGTCAGATATTGTTCAGATTCGAGAACACCGGCTGCCACCTGATTCTCAAACTTATCATCTTTGGCTGCGGCTGCCATCGTCACAGCACGGTTGATGAGATAGAGACGTGAGGCTGCCAAGTCTCGTAGCTGGCCGGATGTCTGCACCACCACGTCGATGCGAGGACGTCCAAGTTGCTCGCTTGGAATGAGTCTGATATCAGTGACACGACCGAACGCATCACGGATGGGCTCGATTCCAAGTAAATAGAATATCTGAGCTATGGAAGCTCCTTCGGTCTCAATAAATTCCGAGCTCCACAGAGTGAAACTTACTTTGCGTGGTATGCTGTCGTGATGAGCCTTGCGATACATCTGGATTGTGCTTTCTGCCAATTCTTTACCTTTCTCCCACGCTTTGGCACTTGGTGTGTTTTCGGCATTCACTCCGTAGAGGTTTCGTCCTGTTGGCAAGGTACGTGGATTGCTCACCACATCACCTCCAGTCGACGGAGCTGTATATCCACCGTTCAAGGCATTCAACAGTGATTTCATCTCTTGCTCAGGTGCGGAAAGTAGTCCACTACGGTAGTTGGTTACGTTTTCGATAGTGTGGCAAAACTCCATTATGGCACGACTTTCGTTTTTCTCAGCTTCGGTGTAATGAGGCAAAAACTGCTCTATCATCTCCTCCATACTCTTACCATTCCCTTCGTCGTCACTCTTTAATCCCATTGCGATGGCCATCTTTTTAAGTGCAGACGCAGGGGCTCCCATCATTTTTGCCATAGCCAAAGCTTTGCGTGGATCCATATCTTTGCCTGCCTCTTTCATCTTTGCAATCTTGGCAGAATCCGTTGTCGACGATTTTTCGTCGACAACGGGGGCTGGTTTTACCTTTTTCTTCATAGATCCCATCAACCGCATCATAGCCATCATATCCATTGGCTTAGTGTCATTCTCTATTTTCCTTGCTTTGGCAAGTTGCTCCGACGTGATGTGTGCCAATCTGCAAACCAAAGCGTCGTCGGCTTTCACGTCGCCTTTAAGTATCTGGTTGACAAGTGTGCGAGCCGGTTGTAAGTATTGTTTGCTAAAACGGGATTGATGCTTCTCCACGTCGTCTGCCACTCGTCCCATCTGTTTGTCCAATGCCAACAGACTGTATGCGATCGGGTCGGTTGCCATAGCGATAACTGATGATGTGATGCGTATATCTTCGTAAGGCTCACCTAAGGTGTATAACTGGCCTGTCATCTTTTCGTTTATGATCTCCTCTGCAAACTGCTCGACGCGGGCAATCTCCTGCTCATTCCAGATGGAAACGATGCTCGAATCCAAACGCAAATCACGATGGATGCCCATCTCCACAGCAATTTTCTTTACTTTGTTAGCATTCTCATCTGATGGCTTGGCTCCGTATTGCTCAAGAGCAGAAGTCAAATCCTTATATTGATTACGAAGCTCACTCTCCATAAACGGAGCCGTTAGATGGCTTTGTATTCCGGCATACGTGCGTCGTTTAGCAATCAACGCCTCTCCTACATTGCCTATGGTGTAGATGTAGAAATGAGGCAGATGTCCGACCATCTTGTCTGGCCAATCCTCACTCGACAATGCCACCTGTTTGCGTGGAGTGTATTCCAAACCTCCGTGTGTGCCGAAGTGGATCAACGCGTCGGCTTGGAAATCCTCACGAATCCAACGATATGTTTCTTGGAATTGTAGAGTTGGCTCTTTGCCAGTGCCGTGAACGATGGCAAACGTGTCTGATCCTTCTCCTGCCATCGGTTGTGGCATAATTTGGATATTTCCGTAGTCTTGTTGGCTCAAACGGAAATCTTCCACTCTTGCTGGCAGATTGTCGACGCGATAGCCTTCTGATTTAAGTCTTTTCAAAAGGTTGTAGAGCGACGGGATGCCTTCCAAACCTGCGGCGGAAAGTGTATTCTGGAGTGGATTGCCAAAGTAGACGATGGCTATCTTCTTCTCACTGTTCTTCTTCTGCTTCAGATTTATGTAGCCTTGAATAGTCTTGACGAATGTTTCCAATCTGTCTGGAATAGCATAAACCTCACGAAGTCCGTCGTCGTTCACACGTTGGGCAAAAAGCACGTAGGGACGGATTGCACCGTCGACCTCGGGCACAACTAAACTTTGGGATAGGAATCCGCCTTGCATTCCCTGTTTGTCTGCCATCCACTCTTCTGTGAGCGTGTTGACATTAAGCGGACAGAATAGAGGAATATTAGTATGTTCAAGATATCTAACCATTGCGTCGCCCATACGTCCGTGAGCAAAATTGACAATTGCTGATGGCGCGATGCTGTCGAGAATATCCATGTCGGCCTGAGCATTGACATTGGGCAGAATATATGCTGTGTGACCGGCTTTTTCAAGAGCAGCACAAAGTTCATACGGTGAACCCATGGCTCCTGTCAAGATGATATGACTGCCATTGAGTTTGATATTGTGTTTGTCGAGATACGACTCATATTCAGCCACACTTTGGAATCCAACCTCTTCATCGTCGGGATTGTCGAGATTGGAATGGATCAAAAGATAGCGACGTTGAGGAACGACGGAATCGATCTCTCCTTTGCATATTATTTTCCCGTCGACGTGGGTACGGACATAATTGAGCATCGAGCGATAGTTCACTCGGCTTGCTCCGTTCAGATAGGCTTTGAGAGTATCGGCTGTTGTGCTGTCCACACCTACGATTGCATTGGCAGGATTAGTGGCCATAGTGGTGAGGATAGGGTGGCCCAACAGTGCAGCCATCTCAATATGGTCTCGCTGCTCTTCTGTGATGCGGAGTCCCATGCCATTGATGAAAACCATATCATATTTCTCAATCTCATTCACTTTTTCCAGTGGCAGCTCCTCGATATCAATCATAGGATTGTCGTTGGCTTTGTTGATTACTCCAAGCTGTAGAGCCTGGTAGTTGATAAATGCTACTTTCGTACTTGAAAACCAAGTGCGATAGACACTTACAATGGCAACCACCACAAGGATGGCTGCCAATGCAGGTAGTGCAATTTGTTTAATTCTACTTTTGTATTTCATCTTTCTTTTTGAATAAACGGTCGATATCTAATGATGCTCCTACGCTATAGTTGCGTCCTGTGGTCATAGGTGAACTATAACCGTAGAATTTCGGAATAAAGTTGAAGAGGTTGTCGACGGTGAAATTCACCTTGACTCCTTTGCATATTCGTTGCTGAAGCATCAGTTTCCATAGTGTGTAGCCTGGGTCAGCGTCTTCGGTTTCCTTTTGAGGTTTTCCTTGCATGCGTCCGCTCAAACCTATGTTAAATCCATAGTTGTCAGTAAACTGATGGTCGTAATCCACACGCCACGTCATAGAATGGTTGCGAGGCTGAGTGAAGTAGCTGCCTATATTAGCGCCTTCGGTATGGGTGTAGGCGTAACTATACTTGATCCCAAAGCCACATTTCAATTTATACTGCATGGATAGGTCGGCTCCAGTCACAGTCACTCCATCCTCATTGCTGTATAGTGAGCTGGTCAATGCTTTGCGAGTGACTCCATTGGCGTCGACGTAGGAATAAGAGTCCTTGTCGGCATCATAACTGATGGATGTATCATGATAATCCACTTGGTAACCGCCTCTCTCGTATGCCTCGTTCTCCACCCAATATTTGCTGATTGAGCTTACTCGTTTGTCGAAGATGTTGCAGTAGCCCATCAAAGTGATGTTGTAAGAACCGTCGAAGATATTATCGTTGTCGAGACGCCCGTTGTGCTCGAACGCAAGATTGAAATTGTTGCTTCTCTCTGGGTCGAGATCGGGATTTCCGCAGATGATATAGCCCATATTTCCCATGTCGAACTGCATATACATCTCTTTAAGGGTAGGGGCACGGAATCCTCCGGCGTAACTTGCTCGAAGCGACACTTTGTTCCATTTGTACATTGCTGCCAAACGGGCTGTGGTAGCCTGTTTTTGAGAGGCAGAGAAGTAGTCGTGTCGCACACTACCAATGAAGTTCAATCGTTTGGTTGGGTTGTAGTCAAACTGAGCGAAGATATCCCAGTTGTTTTGCTCGTGCTCCGTATTGTCGAGAAATTGGTAGGTCGACAAATAGTCGTGCATGAAATCAGAACCAAGAGTCAAGACATTTCTTCCAAACTCTTGATTGTAGAGCAGATGAGCCACATTTTGTGTGTTGTTGTAGTCGTGGTCGTGAGTGCGTGTGCCATCTGGCTGATAATTAGCCTTATCGTATTTGTCGTAGCTGTACGACGCTTCCAGATTACGACCATTCTTCCAGTCGTAGACCGCTTTTAATCCGCCGCTGTAGCCATGAAAATGATATTCGTATGTGTCACGGTAATTCTCACGGTAGAAATAGCCTCCACGAGCTGTAAATTTCAAATGTTCATTGGGGGTAAAAACGAGTCTCTCTTTGATGTTGTGGTTTCTGTTTCCATAAAGTCGACTCAGTTTTGATTTCGTCGCAGGTAATTCTCTTCCGTCGAGAATAGCCTGAGCTTGTTCCAAAGCCGACGGAGCGTCGGTAGGAAGATTGATATTGTCTATTTTAGTTTGCTGGTAACTTGTCTGGCTGTTCCATTTTTTGATATTAAACGAAACAGATCCTCCGTTTCTCCACTCATTACCCATGGAAGAATAGCGGGAGTTGATATTGGCAGTCCACGGCTCAGAACTTTCTCTGCTTATGATGTTGATGACACCACCCACAGCGTTGCTTCCATATAATGCCGACGACGCACCCTTCACAATCTCGATTCTACCCACGTTGTCCAAATCCAGACGGTTGTAGTCGGTGTTGTCCATTGTCTCACCTGCCAGACGTTCTCCATCCACAAGGAAGAGCACTGCGTTACCACCAAAACCATTCATGTTGAGCGACGTCTCCTGACTCATAGCATAACCAAACTCCAGACCTGGCAATTCTTGCGTCAGCATATCCTGGATGTTGGTAGCGTCAGTTTTTTTGATATCATCAATGTTAATCAGACGAGTGACAACCGGCACTTCCATCAAAGTCTTGGGAGTCATGGTCGCAGTCACAACGACCTGGTCAAGAGTGGTCTGGTCCTCAACAAGACGCACATTGCAGTATACTTCGTCTTTGGAATCTTTCACTGTCACTTTCTTAGGTTCAAAACCAACATAAGTGACCTCAAGTTGGCAGTTGCCAGGCATAACCTTCAACTGGTAGTTGCCATGGGCGTCAGTGGCTGTGGCAGCGTCACGTTGCCCTTTAGCAGTGACGTATGCACCAATCAGTGGTTCCCCATGTTCATCAGTCACCTTCCCCTTGACCACTCTCTGTTCAGCCCACATTATGGAAGAGAGCGACGTCAAAGTACATAATATAATCAACCTCAATCGTTTCATCACCATTGTTTAGATGGATGTGAGACGCACATCCATGCGTCTCTACATTCAATGTTCGTTTATTTCTTCTCTCCTTTGAATGACACCAACATAGCCATAGGCATTTTGCCATATTGTAGGCTGTATGTGATTGCTGCAGTGTTGGCAGATACAACTACAGCGACATTGCTGAAAGTGTAGGCTTTGTCTGTTCCGTTCACATTGACACTTCCTGCGATGCTCTCTGCTGTGGCAGTGTAGACATTGTTGGAAGCTGAGGCTTTAAGGTCGCAAGTAAGAGAAGGAAGAGCCATCGCACCCGAACCTGCCGACGGAGTGACAAGCTGGATAGTGTTGTCGTCTACCTTGTTGATTGTCATCACAACCTGAGTCGTGTCTCCACTTCCCATAACAGTAAGGACATAATCGCCATTGTATGAGCCAACCATAGCATCTGCTACAGAAATAGTGGATGCTGGAGTGTTGTCATCGTCGTCGTCATCACAAGATGAAACACTCATTGTCATAGTGGCTGCGGCTATCATCATAGCCAAGAAATTTTTTGCTTTCATGATTTTTATATTATTCATTTTGTTACTCAAATCATTTCGACTATCCTCTTGTTTGCCCAAAGCTGTGATGTGTTTTTTCATAATCGGTTGTTCATTAAACGTTGCTGTATTTATAAAACTGTTCTTTTTTCCTTATGGCAAAAACAAACTTTCCAATCATCACAGTTTACTTTGGGCGAACAAGTGAATAATCATAAAACAACTAAAACTATTTACTGTCTAAACACCTTGTTTAAGACACTGCAAAGGTACGGGGAGTGTGAAAATGGGGCAATACCGAGAAAAGATGAAAAGGAATAGGCAAAATGTCTGGCATAAGGGACTTGATACACAAAAAACGGCATGAAACGAGAGTTCCACGCCGTGAAAATGTAAAAAATGAAGGTTTTTATTTCTCAATCACCATCCTGTAGCAGTTGGTTTCCTTCCTCTGAAACCCCAAAGATTGATAAAGGCAGTTGGCTGCGACGCGTTTAGGATTAGACGTCAGATGAAGCTCAACCGGAGCAAATAATTTTGCCTGGTCGATGATGTGTTGCACTAATTGTCTGCCAAGATGTTGCCCACGGTACGACGACGATACCACCACATCCTCCACAGATGCTTTTCGTCCAGTAGGGGAGTGGAAGATACAAAGGGAAGCACAACCGATGATATGGTCATCGTTGATGATGGCGTAGAGGTGGCAATTTGCGTCGGCTAACACATTCTGAAGATCATTCTCCGTGAAGACGACTCTTTCCGAAAGTTCAGCCATCAGCTGTTTGATCTCCCCAAACAGTGATGGTGTATATGATTTTAATTCTTGGATAAGCATGGTTGGGATATGATTATAATATTTACAAAGGTGCAAAAAAATCTCTAATTTCCCTAACCTCTAAGCTGTAAACTCTAAGCTCAAAACACCCATAGACCTCCTCTATCACAGCATAGACATAATCAGTTGGTGGTCTATCATTGGCACTCTATCTTTGCAATGTCAAACAAAAAAACTAACAATTAATTATTAATGCTTATGGAAAAATTTGTTTGTGATGTTTGTGGTTGGGAGTATGATCCTGAGTATGGAGCCCCAGAAGTTGGCATCGCTCCGGGCACACCTTGGGAAGAGGTGCCGGATGATTTTGAGTGTCCGTTTTGTAGAGCGGAAAAGATTCAGTTCACACAGGATGTGGACTATTATGAAATCTACAAAAGAGGATAATCTAAACTAATGAATGTAGCTATGAGAAGTATTGCAACATTGAATCTACAGTATGCCCACCGTTTCTATAAGTTCAAGGGTGAGGCTCAGTATCTCCACGGTCATACCGGAACGTTGACAATCGAGGTGGAGGAACCAATTAATTGCGGGGTGAACATGGTTTATCCATGCAACGAGATCAAGAAGGTGGCGTGGAATGTGCTCAAAAACTTTGACCATGCTCTTATCCTACGTGTGGATGATCCTCTTCTTCCCGCAATCCTTAGCGTCTATGAGCAGACGGGAGTCAGAAACGGCACTCCGCAGAATAAGATGAAGGGTGAGGCTTTCCATACTGAATTGGCTCAGGCGTTTCCTGAGTGCAGGTTGGTTGTCACAAAAGAGACTATGACAGTGGAGGGAATGATAAAGATTGTCTACGATTTGCTAAAAGACAAACTCAACATCGTGAAACTGACATTCGTGAGCGGCGACAACACAGCATCGGAGGAATTCCCGTCGCATATCAGCATCGACCGTTGTCCTTGTTGCGGCGTCGCATTAAATGATAGTGGAGTATGCCCCAAATGTGGATATAAGAAAGTTAACGATCATCCTTACTTCTAATTTTAGGCTGTTTCAGCAATAGTGTTTCTAAATGAGTCAACCGTTTTCTGTGCAGTATGGAAAGCGGTTGATTTTTTCTATCTTTGCAACGTCGAACCAAGAATCTAAAATATGAACTTACAGCAAATCAGATATATAGTTGCCGTGAATCAGCATCGTAGTTTTGCGAAGGCCGCAGAGGCGTGCGACGTCACCCAGCCAACCTTGAGCGCGATGATAGTCAAATTGGAAGAGGAGTTGGATGTGCGAATTTTCAAGCGTAACAACAAGTCGGTGGAGCCAACGATCGCTGGCAAGAAGATTATACGTCAGGCTGAGAATGCTTTGCTTGAGATTGAGAGGATAGGGGAGATTGTTGCAGAAGACAAAGGAAAGATAAGCGGCAAATTCTTGTTGTCAGTAGGTCCGACTATCGCACCGTACATTCTTCCAAAGTTTATCAGACATTATCGCAAGGATTATCCGTTGGTGGATTTGACAATCAACGAGTTGAAAATGAATTATATGCTTGAAGCCTTGCTTCATGATGAGATCGACGCGGGAATTGCCATATCAGATAATTGCGTCGACGGAATATTGGAAATCCCACTCTATACTGAGCGATTCTACGTCTATTTGGCGGAGACGTGTTGGAGAAAACTCCCCGTGTTCAAACCAGAAAACCTTGAGAATGAGAATATGTGGATTATGAAGGACGCTCAATGTCTGCGAGACAGTGCGTTTTCATTCTGTAAAGCGCGAGGCATAGGTAATCGTATCTATGAGGCAGGAAGCATCGAAACTTTGATTCGCATCATCGACGAGAATGGAGGCTACACCATTATTCCAGAGATGCATCTGCCATTCCTTTCCGACCAGCAGAGACAGAATGTCCGACGTATCGACGGGGATTATCTGTCGCAACGTCGAGTGTCATTATATATTAAGGAGGATTATATCCGTCAGCGAATGCTCAACACCATCACTGATACGCTTAAGTCATTCATGCCCAAAGAGATGATGAGCGAAAGCATAATGAAGTTTGGAATAAGGCTATAATTTCTCAATCTCCTCCACAAATTCCTTTGGCAGAATGACATTCTCCATATTGATTGTGATTCTGTTCATATTCTCAACAGCAAAACTGTTGAGAACGGTAGAATGAGTATGGTTACAGTCCCAAGCGATTTTGTCGCTTGATGATATTTTCTATTTATTATCTGCAATTTTTTCTGCCATCGCATTTAGCACCAGGCATTGATCTCTGGTGATTCTTTTCTTTACCATATTGAATTCCCAAGGGCTTATTTGTAGAAGTACGCCTTCTGCACATGCATCAAAACTTTCACCGTAAGGTTTATACATTTTGGGAAATCCATTCTCGCGTAGAAGAATGATGCGATAGCCTCTGTTCATGGCTTCACGCATTACTTCTTTCTCTTTTGGTGATATAGCTGCACTTACAAGTACACCTCCTCGTTCTCCACAATCCATCCATTCTTCACGTAGACGCTCGTTTTCTTCTTCTGTGTAGTGACGGTGCACGATAACTGCATGTCCCCATTCACTCTCACTATCATGTGGATATGGTCTGGCATAATACACACTTTCCATACATCCACCGTCGGATAAAACTGATGAATCTTTTTTATTTCCTCATTGAGAATGATAGATCCAAGTTCAGATTCTTCGACTATAGCTTCAGTCTCCCCTTTCAATACACCAAGTAAAGGAATACGGCCGTCAACCACAAGTGTCAACATGTAAGTTCCTTTTCTATGGTAGTCATGCCAAGAACATCTGCGTTTCATGTTGTGCTTTATGTCTTGTACTGTTATGCCTTTTGCTATGGCTTCTTCACGATTCATGGCATTTAGACTTCGTCATAAAACCTTTTATTTCTTCTTCTTCGCCATCATTGCCTTCTTCTTCGCCAATTTAGCTGCTTTAGCTGCTGCGGCTGCCTCTGCGGCTGCTTTCTCAGCCTCTGCTGCCTTCAACACATTGATCTTATCCTGAAGTGGCTCGAAGTAGTATTCCTCTGCCTGGAAGAAACATGCTTTACAGTTGGATGCCTCGATCTCTTTCTTAATCTGTTCTGCTACAGGCTCTTTCTCTCTTGGATCACCTTCAAGCAAAGTTTCACATTTTCCTTTGAATATCTTGTCAAAATATGTCTCTTCGTAACGGTCTTTTAGGTCAGATACGTTGTTCTCCCATTTTGTGTCTTCTACTAGGGCTTCTGCATTGTGAATGGCATTGAAATTGGCTATGATTTTTTCTGTGGACTTTATAGTGTCAGCGTCTTTCTCCATAACCATCACAGTGACAAGTTTTTCGATTTTTTCAAGTTCCTTGCCATCCTTCAAACTTGTTTTTGCTGCAGCCTGCACATCATTGTAGTGAGTCTTGAATGTATTCTCATATAGATATTCCTTCTTCAAGTTCTTCATCATGATTGTGTTAAGAAGCTCGGAATAGTTGTAAATGATTGCCGACGGGTTGATGTTAGTCATTCCCTTTGCTTTATTCTCCTTGTAGCTCTTGACCTCCTTGTCGAAAGCAAGATAATCCTTCAAAAGCTCGTTCAAATCATCCTCCTGTGTGAAGACGTCGTCACTGATAAGCTTAGACGCGTATAGATTACGAGTCTTGACTACGCGTTCGTTGACGTAAGAGTCGTTGATCTGGTTTGGCTTACGCATGCTTGGCTTGTGGCTGCTCTTATAGTTTACTGCCACGATGATCGGTGCTGTCTTGTTAGCGACGTTCTTTCTGATAGTAGCATAATCGATATTTGCATTGTCGTCGACGCATTTCTTCAAGGCTGCATTGGAGAAATTACGTTCGATATCCTGGTTGCTTGGGGCAAACTGGTATAGGCTGATTGAGTAGACCTTTCTGTCGACGTCGAGCTCATTGAATAGCGAGACTGTCGAATTGAACACATACTGGCGCTCCTTTGCCTTGCTCTCAAGAAGTTTTCCATATTCGCCTGACACCTTGTTCATGGCAGAGTAGTCGTTGCTTACCTTGCCGACGTTGGCAAGCTGGCGGCAAACGAAATCAGTGATGCTCTGTGGCTGCTCCACGTTGATAGCCTCAGCGTAGAATTTCATGTCGATTGGGTTAGTTCCGTATGAAGTTAAAGGAAGGTTTTCTGCCAATCTTATCTTACCCTGAGTGTTAGCCTTGTTGACGGAAATCTCCTTATTGACAAATTCCACAGTCAAATTATAAAGAGGATATCTCACATCCTGTGCGACGGAAGTGCTTGAAATCTGACCAGAGATAAAGACATTCTTAAGTTTGTCCTTATCCTTACGGCCTGGGAAGATCGTTTCAAGCTGACCTTTGAAAGCCTCTGGGTTAAGAAGGTAAAGATCAGTAGTGAGCATAAGCCAACCGTCTTCGGCGGAGAATTTCGCGTCGCCTTTTATTTCTCCGATTTGCTCGCATTTAAGCGTTAGTTGCTGATCTTGAGCGTTAGCGTTGAATGCGCAGCACATATATGATAGGGCGAAGATCGCAGTCGTTATTTTCTTCATTATGTTATAATTTTTGAATTTATACTTTGTAAGTTCTTTGTTTACAACAAAAATAAGAATTTAATGTGAAATGGAAAATAGAACATAGTAATTTCTTTCTTTTGTTGCACGTCCTTACGTGCTATCTGGTGGGAGGAACAAGTGGTGTAGCCATTTGTAATCCTAATTTTGACAATTAGATGTGGAAATGATCAGCTTAATTCTGCATATTTATGCCAAAAAGTGAATGCAAATGTGCATAAATACGAAAAGATATTCACAATTCTTTTATATTGCACACATTTTGAGTAATTTTGCAATCGAGTGACAAAAATGCACGTAGAAAGCAAAAATGATAGCAAAATGTCAAAATGAACGATAAAACTCTGATTTTGGTTAAAAAAGTTCGTGTTTTATTTGTTTGTACTTACATTTTGATTAACTTTGCACTCGAAAGAAAGACAAAATGAATAAATTAAAGTAATTAAAATATGGCAGACAACTTGAAAGTAGAAGAATTGGATCAAGTGGTGGTTCGATTCTCAGGCGACTCCGGAGACGGAATGCAGCTTGCTGGAAATATTTTTTCCACTATCTCGGCCACTGTAGGTAATGGTATTTGTACATTCCCTGACTACCCAGCAGATATTCGTGCCCCACAGGGATCTCTAACTGGTGTATCAGGATTCCAGGTAAGTATCGCAGCAGAGAAGGCT
The DNA here is from genome assembly GCA_002317115.1 of Candidatus Scybalocola fimicaballi. Classification (GTDB taxonomy): domain Bacteria; phylum Bacteroidota; class Bacteroidia; order Bacteroidales; family Paludibacteraceae; genus UBA1723. The sequence goes on along the minus strand of DCIP01000070.1, from coordinate 5,009 downwards.
TTCACTCCTGGTGATAAGTGTGATGTTTTGGTGGCAATGAACCCTGCAGCCCTAAAGACTCAGTATAAGTTCTGTAAGCCAACTTCATCGATCATCATCGACGTCGACAGCTTTAAGAAGGCTGATCTTGAGAAGGCTCAGTTCGAGGCAACAGACGCTGCTGGCGCAATCGCAGAGATGGGAATCAAGCAGGATGTTATTCAGGTTCCTGTTACATCAATGGTTAAGGATGTTCTTGCAGATTCAGGAATGGATCCAAAGGCTATGCTTAAGTGTAGAAATATGCTTGCTCTTGGTCTTGTTTGCTACATCTTCAACCGTGACCTTTCAATCGCAGAGAAGTTCCTTCGCGACAAGTTCTCTGGAAAGAAGGCAGCTATTGCAGAGAATAACATCAAGGTTATCCACGCAGGTTACGACTTCGGTGCTAACACACACGCATCAGTAAGCCACACATATAATGTAGTATCTAAGCAGACTCCTGCAAAGAAGGGTCGCTACATGGATATCAACGGAAACAAGGCAACTGCATACGGTCTTATCGCTGCAGCTGAGAAGGCAGGTCTTCGCCTATACCTTGGTTCTTACCCTATCACTCCAGCTACAGACGTTCTTCACGAGTTGTCAAAGCACAAGTCTCTTGGTGTGACAACAGTACAGTGTGAGGATGAGATCGCAGGATGTGCATCAGCTCTTGGTGCTTCATTCGCTGGAGCTCTTGCTGCTACTTCAACATCAGGTCCTGGTATCTGTTTGAAGTCGGAGGCAATGAACCTTGCAGTTATCATGGAACTTCCATTGGTAGTTATCGACGTTCAGCGTGGTGGTCCTGCAACAGGTCTTCCAACAAAGTCAGAGCAGACAGACCTTCTACAGTGTTTGTTCGGACGTAACGGTGAGACTCCAATGCCAGTTATCGCTGCTACAAGCCCAGCTGACTGTTTTGATTCAGCATACGCAGCTTGTAAGATAGCTCTTGAGCACATGACTCCAGTTGTCTTCATGAGCGACGCATATATCGCTAACGGTTCTGAGGCATTCAAGCTTCCTAACCTTGCTGAGTATCCAGCAATCAATCCTCCATACGTGCCTGAGTCAAAGAAGGGTACTTGGACTCCATACGAGAGAGATGAGAGAGATGTAAGATACTGGGCTGTTCCAGGTCGTGAGGGATTCGCTCACATCCTTGGTGGTCTTGAGAAGGACAACAAGACAGGTGCTATCTCAACTAACCCAGAGAACCACGATTTGATGACTCGTCTTCGTCAGAGCAAGATCGACAAGATTCCTGTACCAGATGTAGTTGTAGAGGGCGACAAGGACGACGCTGATCTATTGATCGTTGGTTTCGGAGGTACTTACGGACACCTTCACGCTGCTATGGACGAGATGCGTGCAGCAGGTAAGAAGGTTGCTCTTGCACACTTCCGTTTCATCAATCCATTGCCAAAGAACACAGCTGAGGTATTGAAGAAGTACAAGAAGGTTGTTGTTGCTGAGCAGAACATGGGTCAGTTTGCTGCATTCCTTCGTATGAAGGTAGACGGTTTCGCACCAGCACAGTTCAATGAGGTTAAGGGTCAGCCATTCGTAGTAAGCGAGTTGGTTGCTGCATTTAATAAATTGGTTTAAGAATTAGGAAACAATTCTTAACTCTTAATTCTTAACTTTTAATTTAGAAAGAAAATGAGCGAATATACAGCTAAAGATTATAAGAAAGGACAGCCACGTTGGTGTCCAGGATGCGGTGACCACTTCTTCTTGGCGTCGCTTCACAAGGCAATGGCAGAGATTGGCGTTGCTCCACATAATATTGCAGTTATCTCTGGTATCGGATGTTCAAGCCGTTTGCCTCACTACATGGCAACATACGGTATGAACACTATCCACGGTCGTGCCGCTGCAAT
>DCIP01000070.1:2574-2959 GCA_002317115.1 Candidatus Scybalocola fimicaballi | reverse complement strand
ACCGTCGTAACATCAATCTTAAGATGATCCTTCTTAACAACCGTATCTACGGTTTGACTAAGGGTCAGTACTCTCCAACATCACCAAGAGGTTTCGTCAGCAAGTCGTCTCCTTACGGTACAGTTGAGGATCCATTCCGTCCAGCTGAGCTTTGTTTCGGTGCAAGAGGTCATTTCTTCGCACGTGCAGTTGCCACTGACGCTGAGGGTACAGTTGCAGTTCTAAAGACAGCTCACGCTCACAAGGGTGCTGCTGTTTGCGAGATCCTTCAGAACTGTGTCATCTTCAACGATGGTACACACGAGGCAGTTTACACTAAGGAAGGTCGTGCAAAGAACGCTATCTACTTGAAGCACGGTGAGAAGATGGTATTCGGTGAGAACAA
>DCIP01000070.1:0-2499 GCA_002317115.1 Candidatus Scybalocola fimicaballi | reverse complement strand
TACACAATGGACGATGTTCTTGTTCACGATGCACACTGCGAGGACAACACACTTCAGCTAAAGCTTGCTATGATGGAGTATCCAGTAGCACTAGGTGTTATCCGTGATGTTGATGCTCCTACTTACGACGATGCTGTTAATGCACAGATCGAGGAGGTTAAGGCAGCTAAGAAGTACCACAGCTTCGCAGAGCTTCTTGAGACTAACGATACTTGGGAGGTTAAGTAATACATATTACTTCTCATATAAAACAAAGGCAGGGATTTATAATCTCTGCCTTTTTGATTTTAAGTACATCACATTGTTATTACTCCCTTATGAATGTAATCTCAACTCTTCTATTCCATTCATGTTCGGCTTCTGTCAGAGCTCCCTTTATATATGGTTCACTATTTCCTCTTCCTACCGAAACAAGCATAGAATCAGGAATACTGTAATTCTCTATTAGATATTTCTTAACGTAATCCGCACGTTTTAGGTGTAGTTTCAAACTTAAGTTTGGGCTACATCGTTCATCAACATGTCCAGAAATTTCAAACGCACTATCAGGATAAGATTTGATAAACTCAGCGAGCTCATCAAACTGGGCTTCGAACTCTGGTTTCATGGGTGCATTGAAGTTAAAGAAGTATAAACACCATTTGAATTCTTCATCCGCATAAGTGTAGGAGAAGAGTGTCAATGATAATATAATGGAAGCGAAGAGTTTCATTAATATTTCCTAAACTTGATGATTGATAGTCTTGGTATATCCACAAAAGTCGTTGTGCCTGCAGAAATACTTTTAGTCAATATAAGTTTGCCATCATACGAAAAGACGTCGATATGCCCGTCTGATTTGCTCTCTACAATTGTAGATTTATTGTTTCTATAAATGCGAACCTCTTCTGCGTTGGAAGCATTGTTGTCCATTCCAGACAAGGAGTTGCCAGTCAACGTAGATGATGGATAGGTCTCTTTGTCTTGATACACTCTCACCCAATCGATCTGGAAGGTTCTGTCTCCTAGATCGGCGGCTACATCACCGTCGAATTGCCCTCCCATTGCAAGATTCAAAAGGATGAATGCTGGCTTGTGGAAACAAGATATTCCGTTTGCGTCGGTTCCAACTGATATATCAATCACGTTGATGGTATGCTTCTGATTATTATTGTCTATCATATAATATTCCAACACTCTTGGCGTCCATTCCACTCCATAGGTATAAAAGTCTTCATCCAAAGAAAAACTTAAATCAAGTGTGCTGCCATAATTGCAATGTTCGTAATTATATGGATTTCCGTTCCAGTGAGACGTGGATATCACTGAGTTAGGTTGAGAACCCTTCCACTCCATAATGTCTATTTCTCCACAATATGGCCATCCTTTAGGCACAATGCTTTCTCCTAACATCCAGAATGCTGGCCATACACCTTGACCTCGCTGTGGCAACTTCATTCTTGCTTCTATCTTGCCATATAGGATAGAGACGTTGCCTTGAGTCTTAAGTCTTGCGGATGTGTATTTCACTCTGTCTTTAGAATCTGGAATACGAAGTGCTCTAATGTTTAGTATAGAGTTTTCCACAAACGAATTTAGTGGAGAATCTGTATATGTTTCCTGCTCAAAATTGCCCCAACCGTTATCTCCTGTACCTGTCTCGTGAGTCCAGATTTCTGAATTCAGAGTTTCAAACTCATCTTGCCAAACTAACTTATATTCTGCTTTTGCCAAGGTGGTTGACAACAATAGGCATATTAGCGAAATGTATTTGTTCATATTTTTAGTTTTAGGCAAAGATAAGGAATAATGACAGTCAGAGCAACATAAAGAGAAAAGCATTTAACTGAACATTCCGTCCATCTTCAGTCTCAATATCTGAGTCTCGCAGATCAGTTTGATGAATTCTTTGGCTGACTGTTTGAAATATGAATTCTTAAGAATGTGGAACGCTCCTTCCATCGAGTTGCAAGGCACGTCAATAGGGATTGCCACGACGTCGCTCCTATTCTGAACAGATATTCCCGAAAGAATGGATATTATCTCACCCAATGCTACAAGTTTCATAATTGGGTTTATCACATTGATTGTTATCTTGACATTCAAGTCGACGGGATGAGTTCTCAGGATTCTGTCGAGCAGTGTGCGCGTTTGGGTGCCTTCTGCCGGAAGTATAAGAGGATATTTCGCAATCTCTTCCAGTGTGATCTTTTTCTTTGATGCCAACGCATGGTCTTTTGCCACTATCGCACACAGATGGTCTTCAAACAGTTTGTGACGCTCTATCAGATCATTGGTGATATCCGGAGTGAAGGCAAGGGCGACGTCGATCTCCTTATGCAGAAGCAGACTTTGCAATTCGTCGTTAGTTTTGCAGACGACATTAAGTTTGATATTGGGGAATTGCTTCAGGAATATGTTGACTGTGTCGGAAGTGACGATGCGGAACGAATGAGTCACACCGATATTGAGTGTGCCGCATTTCATATCTTTCAGGTCATGCATCCTGTAGACGCAATT
>DCIP01000177.1 GCA_002317115.1 Candidatus Scybalocola fimicaballi | reverse complement strand
TGAGGAGTTGGCTGCTAAGTTGAACGCAGTTTCACTTACAATCGCTACTAAGGCTAACAAGGAGTCTGGTGCTATCTACGGATCAGTTACTAACATCCAGATCGCAGAGGCTCTTGAGAAGGCTGGTTACAGCGTTGACAGAAAGATCATCTCTGTTAAGGAGAACGTTAAGTCTCTTGGTGAGTACGTTGCTGTTGCTCGTCTTCACAAGGAGGTTGCTGCAGAGGTTAAGTTCAGCGTTGTTGCTGAATAATTTCTTCTCAACAATAAGAAATAAGGCGTTGTTCGTATGAACAACGCTTTTTTTTGTCTTTTTGTGAAAAATCTTATCGTTTTTGTGAAAAAATGAAAGAAAAAGCCTAATTTTGAACTGAATTTGTAAACAAGAAACCAAAAAAGTTGAATAATGGAAAAAATCGACGACTTAGATAGGCAGATTCTCAATATTATCACTAAGAATGCGAGAATCCCATTTAAGGATATTGCTGAAGATTGTGATGTGTCTAGAGCGGCTATCCACCAGCGTGTGCAGCGTCTTATTGATACAGGCGTGATCGTAGGTTCGGGTTATCATGTTAACCCAAAGACTTTGGGCTACCAGACTTGTACTTATATCGGTATCAAGCTTGAAAAAGGTTCTATGTATGCCACTGTAGTCCCTGAATTGGAAAAAATCCCTGAGGTTGTAGAGTGCCACTTTACAACAGGGCCATACACTATGATGGTCAAACTTTACGCAAGAGACAACGAAGATTTGATGGATCTTCTAAATGGAAAAATCCAGAGCATCAAGGGCGTAACGTCGACTGAGACTTTGATCTCTTTGGATATGAGTATTAAAAGAGAAGTGCCAATTTCAATATTATAAAATGGAACATAAATTATTGATATATAATACACTTACACGTACTAAACAGTTGTTCAAGCCTTTGCATGAGCCATTCGTTGGTATGTATGTATGTGGTCCGACTGTCTACGGTGACGGTCATCTAGGTCATGCTCGTCCGGCTATCACTTTTGATATCCTATACAGATTCTTGACTCATCTTGGTTACAAGGTGCGCTACGTCCGCAATATCACAGACGTGGGCCACTTGGAGCACGATGCAGACGAGGGAGAGGACAAGATCGCTAAGAAGGCTCGTCTTGAGCAGAAAGAGCCTATGGAGGTGGTGCAGTATTATCTTAACCGCTACCACTCAGCAATGGATCAGCTTGGAGTATTACCACCAAGCATCGAGCCTCACGCGTCGGGCCATATCATTGAGCAGATCGATTTCGTGAAGAAGATCCTTGACGCTGGTTACGCATACGAGAGCGAAGGATCTATCTATTTCGACGTGAAGAAATACAACAAAGATCACCGCTACGGTAAGTTGTCTGGTAGAAATATCGAGGATTTGCTTGAGACTACACGTGATCTTGACGGTCAGAGCGAGAAACATTGCGCTCTTGACTTCGCATTGTGGAAGAAGGCTCAGCCAGAGCATATCATGCGTTGGCCATCACCATGGAGCGACGGTTTCCCAGGTTGGCACATGGAGTGCTCGGCAATGGGTACAAAGTATCTTGGCGAAGAGTTTGATATCCACGGAGGTGGTATGGACTTGATCTTCCCTCACCATGAGTGTGAGATCGCACAGAGCACAGCTGCTCTTGGCAAGGAGACAGTTCACTACTGGATGCATAATAATATGATTACCATCAACGGACAGAAGATGGGTAAGTCTCTTGGAAACTTCATCACATTGGATGAGTTCTTCACAGGAAGCCACAAACTTCTTACACAGGCTTACGCACCGATGACAATCCGTTTCTTCATCCTACAAGCACACTATCGCAGCACCGTCGACTTCAGCAACGAGGCTTTGATCGCTGCAGAGAAGGGATTCGCAAGATTGTGTGAGTGCTATGCGAGATTGCAGAAGCTGACACCATCGAAGGAGACTTCAATGGAGATGAAGAATTATCGTCAGCTATGTGAGGAGGCAATGCTTGACGATTTGAACACACCAATCGTTATCTCACATTTGTACGACGCTACACGTATCATCAACACAGTGGCAGACGGCAAGGCTACAATCTCAGAGGTAGATTTGAAGGAGTTGAAAGAAGTGTTCGACTTGTATTTGATTGATTTGCTTGGAATGAGAGTAGAGGAGAATTCAGGTGCTGCAAACGACGCATACAAGGGAGCTGTGGATTTGCTTTTGGAGATCAGAAAGCAGTCGAAGGCAAACAAAGATTGGGCTACAAGCGACAAAATCCGTGACGAGTTGGCAAGACTTGGATTCAAAGTCAAGGATACTAAGGACGGATTTGAGTGGAGTCTGTAAAAATATGTTTTACAATATAAAAACTGACTTGCGAAAGTTAAAATTAAACGATTTTAACATTTTTCTTATGTTGAAAAATTGTGAGTTGGCTTTTTAAAACTATTTTTGCGTCGTTTCGTATGTGAAAATGCGGAATAAGGTTTATAATTAGGAATATTAATTAAAAAAAAGAGTATGATAAAGAAATTTTTACTTGCTAGTAGCGTTCTTTCTCTTGCATTTGCCTCAAACGCAGCAGAGAAGGAGGTTTACGTTATCAAAGATGGTAAGATGGTGAACTGTGAGTTCGTCGCTTCATCTGAAGATGTTGCGGAGTCTTACGAGATTGAGGAGTCGGCTAATGCAGCTGGCGAAGCAATGGTAAAGGTAAAGAACCCAGCAGCACTATGGAAGTCTGGTCTTATTTATTTGCCAGAGGCAATCAATTTGGATGAGACTTGGAACATGGTATTAGAGTACTACTTTGAGGAGGGAACTGAGTTGTCACCAGATTGTGCTAAACGTGAGTGCTGGAAGTTCGATTTGATGGCAGATACATTGCCAGTAAAGGGTGCCGTTTGGGGTACAAGTCCGTCTCAGCCAGAGTACCGTATCGCACACGTTTCAATCGACGCTCGTATGCGTGATTTCTATGATCACAAGGGTAACTTGGATAACCATGGTCTTGGACAGTTGAGAAGCGTAACAAAGTACGTTTATTCAAGCCAATTCATGCCAAAGGAGGTAGCTGAGAGAGGTGACGCTAACAAGGTAAAGGCAATTTTCTTGGCAATGTTCCCAGAGGGTGGTACAGAGATTGTAGGTTACATCAAGAACTTGAAGTTCGTTTCTGACGGTATCAAGCCATTCTACGCAGACAAGATGACAATCCTTAATGGAGAGGGTACAATCTACGCATCAGGATTCTCTAACTTTGTGTATGCTACTAATGCAGATGACGCTACAATTGGTGAACCTGACCCTATAGATGGTGGTATGGAGTCACCTAACTCGATGTACGGTCAGCAGTTGTTCGTGTCTTCACAGCCAGACGGCTATCTAAGCCAGCTTCATTCAGACCGTATGTACTGCGATCTTGGAGAGCAGGGAGAAGCTGATTTCTACGATTCAGAGTATGGTTTCCTTCCATTCTTTACAAGATATGATGTGGCTAAAGAGTGGCGTGTAGATGTAAACAACCCTGATCCTGCTGATGCTCAGCTTCGTATTCCTTTTGGAGAGGCAGCTCAGAAGACAATCTCTATCGCAATGCGTCTTGGACACAACGCTGGAACTTCTGGAGACAAGACTCCATACGAAGACTACATCGCTAATTCAAAAGATATCCGTTTCCCAGTAGAGTACCGTTTCGAGGCTGGAGATGCTCAGAAAATCATGTCTAAGACAGAGTGGAAGCAGTTCCGCCCAGCATACACAAAGGGTGGTGATGATTATGTAGACTCAATCCCAACAATGATGTCAATGGTTTACGGAGACGTTGAGGTTCCTTCTGCAGATTATACTCACATCACATTGCGTTTCATACCTAACGATGTTATCTCATTCATGTTCGGTGATATCCGTTTGACAGGTGATCAGGCTGGACCTTATACTTATGTACTTGGAGAGGACTACCAGGGTAATAAGATTCCAGTTTCTGTTAAGACTGATGTTAATAACGTAGTTGCTAAGGGTGCTATCTCTATCTATCCTAACCCAGCATCTGATGTTATCACTGTAACTAACGAGGGTGTTAAGAGCGTAGCTGTTTACACTGTAGCTGGTACATTGGTTGCATCTTCAGAGTCTAACGTAGTAAGCGTAGCTAACTTGACTAACGGTGTTTACGTAGTTAAGGCTAACACTGAGGCTGGTGTAATCACAGGTCAGATCATCAAGAAGTAATTCTTGCACGTGATATCAAGACACAATGTGTTTTGACACAAAACATGAGGAGCGGACAAATTGTTCGCTCCTCTTTTTGTTTTGGTCTTCGTCTTTGTTTTCGTTATCGTTTTCGTTTTGGTTTATAGATTTATTTCTTATCTTTGAGATATTAAAATTGATAACTTATGAAAAAAGGGAAAAAATCAAATAAGGCATTCAGCATCGGTAAGAATGTAATGCGTCAGAATAAGAAGAATAATAAGAATCGCGATAAGAATAGGGAATCTGCCGTTTCTGTACGTAAAAAGGAAATAATTGACGATATTTCTAAATATTTCTCTGAATATCAGGGTGATCCAATCTCGTATAAGGAGGTTGCCGCCACTCTTGGCTATGAGGGAATGACTGCACGCCAGCAGATTATTGATGTGCTTCAGTATTTCGCTGAGACAGGTTATCTTATCGAGGGGCCTATCGGCAAATACCGTTTGAATCCACGTATGGGCTCGCTTGTCGGCACTATCACTGTAAAGCGTGGTGGAGGTGCTATCCTTGTGCCTGAAGACGGTGGGGATGAAATCTTCATCGGCGACCGTAACCTTAACAAGGCAGCTGTGGGTGACACAGTGAAGGTTCGTCTGTTCGCTCGTCGACAGGGCAAAGAGCAGGAAGGTGAGGTCCTTGAGGTGTTGAAACGTGAGCGTGACACTTTCGTCGGCAAACTAAACGTCAAGGAGAATTACGCTTTCTTGCTTGTCGACAACCGTATTCTTGGAAACGATATCTTCGTGCCAATTGACAAACTTAATGGCGGTAAAGAGGGTGATAAAGCAATCGTTAAGATTATAGACTGGGCAGAGAAGGGCAGAAACCCTGTAGGCGAGGTGACTGTGGTGCTTGGAAACTCTGGCGACAACAACACTGAGATGCATGCCATCCTTTGTGAGTTCGGTTTGCCATACAGCTATCCTGCTGAGGTGGAGGCTTACGCTGACACTATCCCAGAGGAGATCACTGCTGAGGAGATCGCTAAGCGTCTTGACTGCCGTGACGTCCCAACATTCACTATCGACCCAAAAGATGCTAAGGATTTCGACGACGCGTTGTCTATCCGTAAGATGGATAATGGCAACTGGGAGGTCGGTGTCCATATCGCCGACGTTACTCACTACGTCCACCTTGACGATATTATCGAGCAGGAGGCTGTGAGCCGCGCTACCAGCGTCTACCTTGTCGACCGTACTATTCCGATGCTTCCAGAGAGATTGTGTAATAAGGTTTGCTCTCTTCGCCCCGACGAGGAAAAACTTTGCTACTCTGTGATGTTCGAGATGGACGACAACGCTAAGGTCCTTAACTATCAGATTGTCCACACTGTCATCAAATCCGACCGTCGCTTCACTTATGAGGATGCTCAGAGCGTGATCGAGACTAAGCAGGGCGACATGAAGGACGAAATCCTTACTCTCGACAGATTGGCTAAACAACTTCGTGAGAAGAGATTCAAGGAGGGTGCAATCGCATTCGAGCGCACTGAGGTGAGATTCGAAATCGACGAGACTGGCAAGCCTATCGACGTCTACTTCAAGGAGAGCAAGGATGCCAACAAACTAATCGAGGAGTTCATGCTTCTTGCCAACAGAACAGTGGCTGAGCATATCGGTGGTCAGAAGAACCCTAAGACATTCGTCTACCGTATCCACGACAATCCGGATCCAGACAAGTTGAACAACCTATCTCAGTTCATCTCTCGTTTCGGCTACAAACTTAACACTACAGGAAAGAACAAGGAGGTCTCAACATCAATCAACAACTTGCTTGACAAGGTACAGGGCACTCGTGAGCAGAACTTGATCGAGACTATCACAATCCGTTCGATGGCTAAGGCTATCTACTCTACAGACAACGTCGGCCACTACGGACTTTCTTTCGACTACTATACTCACTTCACGTCGCCAATCCGACGTTATCCTGATATGATGGTGCACCGTCTGCTTGATCGCTACGCTAAGGGCGAGAAGAGCGCCGACAAGCTTTTGTTCGACGACCTTTGTGACCACAGCTCGAAAATGGAGCAGCTTGCTGCCAACGCAGAGCGAGCATCTATCAAATACAAGCAGGTGGAGTATATGAAGGAGCGTCTTGGCCAGATCTACGACGGTGTGATCTCTGGTGTGACAGAGTGGGGCATCTACGTGGAGCTTAACCAGAACAAGTGTGAGGGTATGATTCCTATCCGTGACCTTGACGACGACTACTACGTATTCGACGAGAAGAACTACTGCATCACAGGACGCAAAAAAGGCAAGAAATTCCAGCTTGGCGACGAGGTTGTCGTAAAGATCGCCCGTGCCGACTTGGATAAGAAGCAGCTTGATTTCGCACTTGTGGAGAAGAAATAAAATTGTATGAAGAAAAATTTGATTTATATAGCGGCGTCTTTGTTGGTCGGCTTCACTTCTTGTGAGGAGAAGCCGCAAACAGATGCTGAGGAGATGGGCATCTCTGGTAAGGTGCATACTGTGAAGGAGTTTAAATACTCGGCGGTTGAGAATTTCGGTGAAGTGGCTAAAGGCAACGCTTTCCGTGAAGAGGGAGAGTGGGACCGTGATATCATTTTCAATCAAGCCGGCAATTTCGACACTGTCCACTTGATGACAAGCACAGGCGAGGATGTGGGCAGCATCGTCTACTCTTATAATTTGCAGGGTAAGAAGGTGTGTGAGTGGAATCACGACGCTGACGGCAACCCTATCGACAAGTCTGTGTTCTATTATAAGAAAGATAAACTCGACAGAATAGAGAAGTACACTGCGGAGGAAAATCTTTCCGGACGTGTCAAATATGAGTATGATGACGAGAATAGTGTGAATTACACTCGCTACTACAATTTCAAGGGAGAGCTTCTTCAGACTATCGAGCAGAAGGTTTCTAAACGAGGTTTGCCAGCCGTCACAAAGGTTTATGGCCGTGAGGGAGATTTGGCGAACTGGCGTGAGGAGAAGTATAATTCACAGTGCTTGCTTGAGAAACTTACAGTTAAGGAGTCCGACGGCACTGTGGCTATGGTGGTGTCGTTCCTATACGACGACAAGGGAAATGCAGTTTCGCAGACCGGCGTCGACGGGGAGGGCGAGGCATTCCTTCCTCATACTTGGAAATATGAGTATGACGACAACGGCAACTGGGTGACTTGCACTGAGTATGAGGGCAGCAAGCCACTTTATATCACAACCAGAGCTATCGAATATTTCAAATAATATACAGAGATGAGATATGCTGTAGTAGGAACGGGAGCAATTGGCGGATATTATGGAGGAATGTTGGCTAATGCCGACGCGGATGTTCACTTCCTGTTCCATTCTGATTTCGACGCTGCGTATGCCAACGGATTGCGCGTCAATTCATGCAACGGAAATTTTGAGATCGAGCGAGTCAACGCCTATAATTCCACGACGTCGATGCCCAAAGCCGACGTCATATTGGTAGGATTGAAGACGTTGCAGAACCGTCTCCTTCCAGAATTATTGGATCCTATTGTGAAGGAAGGCACGTTGATCGTGTTGATACAGAACGGAATAGGCTACGAGCAGGAGATCCAGGAGGAGTTTCCGGAGGCGAGAGTAGCGGGAGGATTGGCATTCATCTGTTCGGAGAAGACAGCCCCTGCCGAGATCACCCATTACGACTATGGCAAACTGACACTCGCTCTGCTTGGCGATGAGCCATGTGATAAGTTCGACGCGATGATTGCCGACATGGAAGAGGCAGGCATCGAAGTTGTCCGTGCCGACGACTTGAACACAGCCAGATGGAAGAAACTCGTTTGGAATACCGGATTCAACGGCCAGTCAGTGTTGTTTGGCAAAAACACCGAGGAGCTACTTCTTGGCAGAGAGAAAGACATGTACGTCAAGCCAGCCATGCTTGAGATCATCAAAGCAGGCCAGGCAAACGGAGCCGACGTCGACGAATCCTTTGCCGACGAAATGATCGAGATGACACTCAATATGAAACCCTACTATCCAAGCATGCACGTCGACTACCAGCATGGCCGTCGACTTGAGGTGGAGGCCATCTACAGTCGCCCCATCCGATTGGGATTGGCGAAAGGAGTGGAGATGCCAGTGATGCAGGAAGTGGAGAAAAGGCTGAAATCAAAATAAGAAACAGTGGCAAATAAAAGATAATGAGAAAATACATTTTACTTCCAATAGTGTTCCTTTTGTTGTTGTGCAATAGTGTGGCGGCAAAGAAAAAGGATAAGGCGAATGTCGATGGTCCGGTTGTAAAAGCACCATCAAAAGTTGAATTTCAACGAATTGCCGATAGTATTCTTGCGGAAGGCGTCGAACTATATGGCTATGAGAAGATCAGCTGGATGACTTCTGATTCCGCATCCGTTTATTGTAAGAATATGAGCGACGTGGGACGTTATTACGTTTATAAGGATGGTTCAGCCTATACCTGTTTTTTCACTGATCGAAAAGCAGAGAACGTCGTTTTCTGTGGAAAAGGCAAGATAGAAGAGTTGGCGAGCAACTTGCAATGGAGCAATATGGTACGTCCGCTTACTGATGAAGAGAAAGAGGTCATACAAGAGCAGAGTACGTGTCTGGAAAAATTATCCGTTGCTTATGGCGACAGCATCTACAATATGACGTCGGCGAATGGAAGTCTGAATGTCGACATCATCAAGAATAAGAGTGGATACAGAATGTATATCTTGCAAGGAACTACCAATATGGGAGTCATCCCCTTTGGAAATGATTATATTTTAGATTTCGACAAAGATTTCAATATCACATCGTTTAAGAGATGTCATAAAAGTTACTTGGCAATTCCTGTTGAGGCAGGGAAAGTGGAGAGTTCAATCCACTCGCACACTCCAGACAATCCATATATGACGGTGACCGACGTATGTACCAGTCTGCTTTATGGCAGAGATTTATATGGTATTCAATCCTTTACCGTATATTCCACTCATTTCACGGGAGGCTTTATGATTGTATTCGACACAAATAGCATGGCTATTGTTGGATTAGATTCAGAATTCATCAAAAAAGTATATGGAAAATAGCAACGTCGTACCGATTAATGAATGAAGGTCGATGATTTGTAGGGGCGATTCATTGTGGTCGCTCAAAATATCAAAATACGTAGAGACGGGGCATGCCCCGTCTTTTGTTGTTTTAAAACGGAAAATTTTCGGAAATGATTCGGAAAAATTTGATGTGATAATTTCGAACACGGATTGCACAGATTAAACGGATAAATTGGATTGAAACGCGAATTGTCATGAATTATCCACGAATTATTCAAAAATTATGACGCTTCGCTTATGTTTTTTATTGGAACGTAAAATTTTCGGAAATGATTCGGAAAATTTATATCCCTTTAGGGATTTAATATTGGTAGATAATATGAATGTTGGGTTATACGTTTTCCCGTTAGGGAATATATAGAAAATATTTTCAAACCTATGCTGTGTTCTTGCATACACCTGCTCTATATTTGCGATGTAAAAACGATATGTTTTTTTGAAATATTAAAAATATTGGTATATTTACGAAAGTGTTAACAACAAACAATGATTGTGAGTAAAGATACATATTCATTTGAAAATGGCATTGGATAGAATCAGATGAAGACATTTTATAAAGCGTAGTATTTAATATGGAAAACATCGGAGAATTATTATTGTATCAGACCTCTGATGGAGGTACAAAGATAGAGGTCAAACTGGTTAACGAAACTGTATGGTTATCACTTGATCAGATGGCAGAGTTGTTTCAACGTAATAAATCGACAGTATCAAGGCATATCAAAAATATTTTCGATAGTGGAGAACTTGATGAAAAAGAGGTTGTTGCGTTTTTTGCAACAACCACTCAACATGGAGCCATCTCAGGCAAAACACAAACTCACAATGTGGCTTTCTACAACCTTGACGTCATAATAAGTGTAGGGTATCGTGTTAATTCATATCGAGGAGTACAATTTCGAATGTGGGCGAGCAACGTTTTGAAAGAATATCTTATCAAAGGCTTTGCTATGAATGATGAATTGTTGAAACGTGCAGGTGGTGGCAATTATTTTGATGAATTGCTGTCTCGAATTCGTGATATTCGCTCATCAGAAAAAGTATTTTACCGAAAAGTTCTTGAGATATATGCACTTAGTATTGATTATGATCCACGATCCGAATCTACTCTGAAGTTCTTTAAGACAATACAAAACAAAATGCACTATGCCGTACATGGTCAAACTGCCGCTGAAGTCATCTATGATAGAGCGGATGCACGGAAAGATTTTATGGGGTTGACAACCTGGACAGGAATGATGCCCAAGAAAAATGATGCTGAATATGCAAAAAATTATCTGACGGAAGACGAAATAGACACTCTTAATCGCATTGTTAGCTTTTATCTTGATTTCGCCGAATTACAAGCAAAAAGTCATAAACCAATGTATATGAAAGATTGGATAAGTAAATTAGATGACTTTTTGAAAATGTCAGACAGAGAACTATTGACACATGCGGGAACAATCTCTGCAGAGGTCGCAAAACAAAAAGCTGATCTGGAATACGATAAGTTTAAAAAAAGAACTCAATTTGAATTATCTCCAGTCGAACTACACTTTATAAAGCAATTTGAAGAAGAACAAGAAAAATTAAAGAATTTATAGTTCCTTACTATTAGAAATTGACACTTTTTCAGGATGTAAAGTTATCGTCTAAAATTTGGGGAGTATTATAAGAAGATTGATTTCAAACAGAATACATAAATTTTGATTTTTTATAAAAACAGGCTGGCATGTATAATAAAAACACATGCCAGCCTGTTTTTTAAATACTCATCTGAATTGATAGACACCTATTAATTTTTAAATCGTTCATCCTCCTCTATCAACTTGAAATAAGGCAAATCAATCATTTGAGTTGGTGGAAATGTTCCTATTTTACAAATACTATTGAAAATCTGAGCTTTACTTATGAAAGTCATATAAGAATCAATATTTGGATCAGTTGCTCCAAAAATAGAATACATATCATTTTTTGTTACGCTACCAACATTATGAACAATCCAACTTTTAATGAAACTAGAATAATCTTCATCTGCTTTAAAATCAGACAAGTTTTGTGTTGACAAAATCATGCCAACTCCAAACATACGTCCTTCGCTAATGATTCTTCTTAGAGAATTGAACTTCATTTTCATAAATTGATGTGCCTCATCAACAAGAATCATTGATCTTATTTCTCTAAATCCGTCTTTCTGAGCACTACCTTGAAGTTGTTTCATCTCTGCATAAAACAGATCTAGTATTAAAGAGACAATTAGTTTCTTGACACTATCATCATATAATGTCAAATCAATCACTTTTACGCTATCCAACCATTCAAACAAAGAAACGCATTTTGACTGGTCTGTAGTGAAAAGTTGATAATCATTCAGAGTGTCAAAAATCTTATATGCCTTATCTTTAGCATCATTATTTGCTAGATATTTATCAACGACATGTTGCATAGTTGGAGGTGTTTTTGCCCATGTGGAAGGATCTTTTGTTATGCCAAAGTCAGTGTATGTTTCTACAATCGTCTTTTTTATAGTAAGAGATTGAACATCCCCTAGTCCAAATGATTTTGTCATTGAATCTGCAATTCTATCAGCCGTTATTGACGGAAGATTCATGGTCTGAACATTATCTGTGATGATAAGTTTAAGAGGATTAAATGGATAATTAGAATTAAAACATTCTCCTCCTACTGACTGCAAAAACTGATAGTCATTATAGTCTCCTTTGTAATCAAAAACAAGCATTCCTATAGGTGTTTTGTTGACATTATGAATGTCCTCTTTTGAAAACTGTGCAATGATAGATCGGGCAAATTGAGTTTTACCGGTTCCCATTGTACCAATAATGCCAAGATTAGGATGAGATACTTCATTTGTATTGTTAGGATGGAAGTACATAGGCATATGCGAACGCAATCCTTCTCCAATCTTTAATGTAATACCTTTAACATCATCTGGGTCTTCTACAGATTTCAAATCCACATCATTATGGGAATCTTTTATTTCCGAATTAGAAGAATCATTTCGAGATTTATTTTCAATTTTCTCTATTGGATTATCTTCTATGTCATCCTCTTCAATTTCATTGTTAAACATCATCTCTTCATTGTCAGATTCTGTAAAACTCTCTGCGGCAGGAATATTCTTTTCTAGATTATTATAAGCATCTTTGAATCTTTGATCAGAAGACCAATTTGAGTAAATGAAATTTGAAGATGAAAACAAAGAATCATCTATAAATTTAATACATTCTGATTCATTAAAATTCAAATGAACGATTGGAATATTATCCAGAATATCAGTTGATATGGAATTTGCGTCCAATGAAAAAGATACTAAAGCAGCTACACCCATATCTTCCATAGGCAACTTATCCACAATTTCATATTTTGCATTCAAAAGATCATATCTACAATTGTCAATTCTTTGGAATGCTTCTTCTGAAAATAACCCATTCGCACGCATTTTTTCAGAATTAGTTAATACCTGTGTTGCAAAAAAAGTTCTATAAACTTCTTTTACAAAAGTCAGTTCCCCAAATAAGCGTTGACGTAAAAGAGTGTAAGTATTAGCGACTTGCAATTCCCCCTTACTTGTAAAATCATTTTTCCCATATTTTACTTCAACCGGATAGAAATATAATTTGACATTATTTTGAATGTCTACATGGAATCCAATCATCAAAAGGTCGTCAGACAACGGTTTCCCTTTTGCTTTTAACGCACTAGCAGAAAACAAATAATCCTGAGGAAGTCCTATAGATCCAGTCACTCTTAGAATTTCACCTAATGAAACTGGTACCCACGTAATATTCTTATTTCTTGACAAAAATCGAGTCATGGCTTTTACAGCTGCCACCATACTGATTTTTTCTCGTACCTGATAGTCCGTTTCATTAGCCACATTCAAAAGCCAACTTCCATTCAAGCTATTGAAATATTTAAGCATGGTTGCTGTAAACATTTCTTTATCAGTATTACTTGGCAACATTGACTTAAAAGAATTAAACAACAAATCCTTGTATCTATCAATATGTTTTGTCACTGTAATACTGTCATATTTAGCATTTATCGTATATTGATCAGTATAATGTACAATATATAAATCTTCTTGCTTGTAGAAGAAGTCAAGATCAACCTCTGGATTCAAAAAAGTAACCCAATTAGAACGCTGATAAACTTGTTCTAGAAGATCTTCCTTATTGAATTCAAATGTTTTGGCAATACAACATCCTTTAGGGATCTGATGATATTGTCCATGCATTCGTTCCGCAGCATACAATTCATTCATAGCCTTTGCTACAGAATAAATAAAATGCGGTGATGTCGGAACTCCTTTGGTTCCATATCCTATACGATATACATGATTGTTTGATAATGTAGTTGAAGGAATAGAAATCAAACCATTTAATGACAACTCAGTTCTTAAAGAGTTTGTAAATGGATAAGAAATAGATTCGTTTACACTAGTCGATAGATCACTATTGGTATCCATTTGATAAAAAGCGATATGACTATATCCAACATTTTCATTACATGTAGTCAAATTATGTTTATAGAATGTAACTCTAGTAAACAATTGATGTATTATTTCACGACATGTATATTTAACTTTATCATCTGTTTTTATTCCAATTCTGTTTAATTCCTTTCCTATTAAGTCATCACTACCTAGACGATTCAATTTTTCAAAGAAGCTTTCTTTGTATAGATTCTGTACATATTCATGTAATTCTATTTTTTGAACCTTAAAATCTTTATTATTGATATATTGACTGATTATAAAAAGGACTATACCTTTTAATATATTAGTATCATCAGATATACCAAATGTATTTATGATTATAGGACAATCCTCATTTAAGAATAGATAATTAAACTGTTTTATGAATGCATTAAGTTTGTTTAAAACCATTTTTGTAGCTATATTACAAGAATGGTTTTGTTCATGTCTAGAAGCAGGCTCATAAAAAAGCCACGTTTTCACATTATCGGAAAACTCATCAATATGAGGACAAAGAACAACATCATTAATTGAAATGTATGGAAGCAAATAACTTGAACCTAGTACCTTCAATATATTATTTTGATAGTCCTTATTATCAAATCTATTAGCAAATTCTAACATAAATGATACAAGTACAGGATGAAAAGGAGACAACAAAACCTCACCATCTTTGCCTTCAACAACACCTAATTTTGTCATAGAGTATTCTTCTTCAGAAAGAAAATTTCCGTTTTGAATAACATCTATTCTATTAGTAACAACCTCAATATATTTTCGATAAAGAGTTTTTGCCTTTTCATCAAGATACGTCAGAGTAGGAACTGATCCTTTTTCTGTATAATAATCAAAAATGTCATTGATTGCAGAATGTACATCTTTGTCTAATTTCAAGTCCTGTGGATAATACTCCCCCTGGTCATCACATTTTAGGTAAAAACTTCTCTGTGATACCATCTGTTGTTCTAATACCAAAAGATCTCTATATTTTTCAATAGGAGTCGAATACTCTTCGATATTATTTGAGACAACAGCATATGTATATCGACCTTCATTTTGTTCTAATCGAGCATCTTTATAAGTAGATTTTCTTGTCCAAACAAGTTCAAACAATTCTAAAGAAGATTTATTCATGACTTGAACATTATCAAACGCAAAGGTCACATTAATCTTCTTATCCCCAAAGCGAAAGCTCTGGTCAATTTTACTCTCTATTGAATTAGAAGAAGAAAATAAGACAAAATCGTCATTTGTCATCTCAATTGGATCTGGACCAATATAGATTTCATTATTTCCAAAACCAATTTTTAGGGTATCTATATCTTCAGGAACTGTGACTTTAAAATCTCCTCTTGATGTCAATTTAAGATATCGGACAATATCAGCAAATGTTTGTCGAACAGTATTTACTTTATTTATGACAAACAAATGTTTACAGTCATTCTCAAATGCCCAAAATGATACATTTTTATCATCTAGTTCAATAGTTAAATTCTTGTCATGACAAGTGCCAATATCTTCATTTAATCTATCTTTTATTGGTTTATTAAACGAAAGTTTTACTTTTACTATAGGCTCAGAGGAACAAACAACGTAATAATTTTTTGTTTTCTTTCCCTTCCCCTGATTTATTGCAATAATATCACAATCATGTAATTTTTGTCCATTTGCAGTAAAAACAATGCTTTCAAAAGATAAATTGGCTGTTTTCACTACAATTTCATTGCTATCCAAGATTCTTTGGAAATCAATTTTCTTCCATTCCTCTCCAGAATTTTCATCCTTTAGAATTTCCTTTATAAGTTTTTCATCAAAATATTTAGAAAGAGTTTCTCCTTTATTATCATCATCAGAATTAGCCATAATCAAATTGACGATACTAAAGAAATTCTGGTTTGCTTTAACTCTTTCTTTAATATTTTTGGATGTTAAAAATGGATTCGTATATATTGACAAATCTGGAAAATATTCCAACTTATTAAAAGAGTGTTTAATAGTTCCATTTTGAAGAGCAGACAGTATATCCTCAAAATCAAACATATCACAACTATCCTCTTCTATCAAAGCAACAACTTTATCCAAAGATACAGTCAGATATTCTTTTTCAAATTCCGTAATATTAGCAGTGGTATTCATATACTGCTTAATATTATCTTTTATTTTATGAGCATTTAGAGGATAGCCTGCATCCGCCAAATTGATACTTGATGTTGAAAGAGTCTCTACTGTGGCATAATCATTCAGAATAAAAAAAGTAGCATAGTCTTGATACTTTTTCCCATCATTAACCGAATTTCGTATTGTAGGCAAATACTCCCCACCTGTATCAACATCAGCAATGATAAATGGAACCGATTCTCCATTATCGTCGGCATCGAATTCTATAGTATCATACTTGTCTAAATCCTTATTCTTTATTTTGCCTTCATATATGCCTTCTATTGTCAATGGTTTACTATGCGGCGAATTTCTAAAGGCATCAATAATACCTTGACGATTCGACGCATTCTCAATCACAACGCAATAATGCTCTCCTCTTTTGGCTATATTTTTTGAAAAATAACTAGCCAAAATATGATCAACTATATATTTATAAAACGATTTTAACATATTGAGCCTCCCCGGAATCACTTTTCCTTTCTAGAATGTTTAACTTTAACAATTGTTCTTCTATCGCTTGGCGAGTATGCAAATCAAAACGAATGCCGTATTCCTTAAACTTGTCATACATATCTTTCAACTTGCATCTCTCTTCTTTTGTAACCATAGCAATCAAAAATGTAAGCATATCTTCATCTAACACCAAAACAGAAGAACCTCGTCCTTGTCTCGTCTGTAATAATCTAACTTTCATCAAATTATTCACTCTATTCGGGAAACGTCCCTCATATTCAGACGAAATCAGTTGCTTGCAAAGAGTCTCTAATTTGATCAAAAACTCATCATACGAATTTACTTCTATATCAGGTAATGATGATGCCATGATTTTTTTACTTGTTTGCCTATGATTTATAAGTTCAAGTTTCTTGTTCTTATATATAGCAAGAAGCTTCTCACAATCATCCTTTTCCTGAGCAAATGGCTTTTCATTTAATTTTTTCAATATGTCTGGATACAAACCAATAAAACTATTTTCACAGTCATCATCAGTAAGGACAACATTCAATATGTCAATAGCTTGTATTCTACCAAATAGTTTCTGAAGATATTGATTTGACATTTTTGTTGTCCAGCCATGAAGTACAACATCTCTCTTTTTAGATGCAGACTCATTGTTTAAAATATAATACAAATCTTCTGGTTTATCTAAACTATCCGAAATCTTTTTGACATCCAACTTTAACGTCGTCTGAACAACAGAATAACATGCATAAAAATATAATAGTAAGTCTATGTATTTAAGAATAACATAATCTTGTTTTGTAAGAAACCACTGTATATCACGAGAAAATTGCTTTTTTACAAATGGCAAAATATAGTAATCTGATTTATTGGATGATACGTTGGCAAACTTATAATTCAATGCATCTTTTATGGACTTACTAAACAAATTATTCCTACTTGATGAGTCTTCTAGTTTTATAACAGAATTATACATTGAGAAAATATAATCTGCCAACTTCTTTTGTCCATCTCCATATTTAGATGTGGTTAACTTGTTGTTTTTTACTATTGAATCAACAGGTATATATTTTAAAAAAGTTGAATCGATTGGAACAAAATGGTTTTGATCATACATCAAGTCCCTCATTATATCATTAAACTTTTTGATTTTTTCAGGAGTCATGCTATTTTGACTTAGATATTGGGATACAGGGTCTTCAACATCTACTTCATAGTTATGTACGGCATTAACATCATACTCGCTACATTTTCGAAAAAATTCGCCTGTAATCCCTCTAAGACTACACTTATTATCAAAGTTTGAAATAGACGTGTTAGAAGTAAACGGCAAAAGACTAATTTGAGTTTGAAGAGAATCATAGAATTTTTCATTATCAACAAACCCCTCTGATGCCTTTGCAGGTGCAATAAAAATTTTCTTAAACTTCTCTATATTCATAACAACTAATTCATTTGAAGTTTTTTGTATTTGAAAGACAATCTAGTACGATTGTTCTCATTGTCTATAATTATTACTTCTTGAGCAGCATCACTAAATCCAGAAATAATTCTAACAAAATTACTGAAATTCAAATTTCTCTCACCTTCATAAGAGGTTGCCAATTTTCCTTCGCTTAATTCATGCAAATGCTCATACAAATGAAAATCCATTACCAATTCTATTGGTTCATCTGTCTTGAAATCATAATATAGTTTAATACATTTTTCAAAGATATATGGCTGAGAACTATTAAACCTTGGTTCAAAATCTGCAGTAGGCATAGACAGTCTAGCAAATATTTTATATTTTTTGCCTTGAATATTCAAAGGAATCAAATCACTATCACTGTAATATGAGCCATAATGTCTAGGAATAACATTTTTCACCAATTCGTCCATAATCTCATAAACCACAGAGTCTTCTTTGTAATATCCTTGTAGGTATCTAACAAATTCAATATAAGCCTTACTTTCAGAATGATAGCATAATGCATGCTGCAAGCGTAAGATCACACCTGACAACTCTACTTTATATTTATTATTGTTTGCAATAAATTTTTGTAATGCATTCTCTAATGACAATGCCAAATCTGAATTCAAAGTAATTTTACCTTGAGTTATTAAATTATCATTATACTCTTGTAATGAAAATAACAAAGATAATTCTCTGTCATGTTCGTAGTTACTGATTTTCAATGGATCTAGTAGAGACAATGCTTTTTGAATCTTATTTTCACTAGAATCAAATAATAGAGAAGGTAAAATAGCCTTAAAAAAATCTTTAGACTCATTAAATTCTTTCCATCCTGGATATACAAGAATAGAATAGATAAAGTCGAGAAAATCTCTAGGTGTAACTATTAGATCATATCTAATAATTGCTTCTATTATCATTTGTACTATACTATCTCTCACTACTTTCTCTGAAAGAAGTTCAAAATTTAATTGTATGGGATCAATAGTATCTAAATAGAAAAGACCTTGTTTCTGTTTGTCTTCCAAATAAGCCTGGTAGAATTTATTATCTTTAGACTTAACTACAATCTTTTCTAATATACTATTCATAAAATATGAATCAACTGGTTTATCTATTGATTCTATATTAAGTTCAAATGACTGTAGGTGCGATAAAGAAATAATTATGATCCTATTATTTAAGCTTTTTGTAATAGGCTCCATTTTTTCTACACAAGAAACCAGTTCTTTATAGTTGTCCTTGATATCCGAATCCTCTATAAAATCTAATAGCTTTCCATAATTAATTGCTACAAACAATTTTTCATTAGTGTTCGCTATTTTGTCATCAGAGAATTCCTCCATTGCATATTTAAGAGTTTCGACTGCTGTCATACATGGAGAACATCCTTCTGTAGCATCATTTAAAAAATGGAAATCATCATAATCTTCCTTTAGAGTACTAATCATATGAGATTTTCCATCTCCAGCACTTCCTACTAGAAGAATCAAACCTCCATTTAATGCTCTTATTTTATCTAATGATTCGGTAATGGCATTCTCAATAGGTCTTTTTACATGAAGATACTTATCCAACTCATTCAGACCAGAACCATTCTGGACAGCCTCTTGAGAACCATGACAAAGTCTCCTTAATTGTCGTAATAGTGCAGTTTCCTTCATATCATATAATTTTTTGTTCCCACAATTTAGGATCCCTTAAGTTAGACATTTTATAATTAAACATTTCTAGTAATTCCTCTCTATGCTCAGGAAACATATCAAGCATATCTAGAACTGTTTGAACACATTTGTTGATTTTTCTTGTTTTTCCTCTATGGTCTTCTCTTATATAATATCCACTTTCGTAATCTCTATGAAATTCCTCAAATTGTTTGATTTCATGAATAACTACAAATCCATTTTTCTGTTCCCAATAAGTTTGGTTCCTATAACAATACTCCCAAAAAGATTGTTTTTTATAGAATTGTGGTTGGTTGCACCATCTCGCTATTTGAACATATATATTTGGTAGTGGTGATTTATGATAATCATCGTGTCTCATTACATATCCAATGCATTCATAACTCATTAAGACTCGAATCCTTTGAAACAACTCCCAAATATCTTTATAGAACTTATCAAGATTATCTTTAGACAGCATAAATCCACAAAACAAATAGAATTTAGTAGTTTTCTTTGAATTATGATGCTTCCAAATCTTCAAAGCCTTTTCTATCAAATCTTTATCTTTCCAATTGTCAAATGCAAATATGAAGTCACCATGATATTTTGACTTAGAAAGCATTTGAGCCATAAGTTCACCATCGGGACTCTGAGCTAACATTCGTTCATCAAGTCCCTGGCGAAATTGGAAAGGTCGCTTAGTAGCCATTAATTCTTTAAGAAGTGGTTCCCAAATTGTTCTATCGGATGCAAGGAAATTATCATCCCAAAGATATATATATGGTCGTACTAAATTTCCATGTGAGTCTCTTTCGTTATCAAGAAACCATTCTAATTGAGAATATGGACAAACCTTATTTTCAAGTTTGTTAATACAAAAAGGACAATGACGAACACAACCACGAGTCAAAAAACCGATTGAATACTTCTGGTAATCTTTATATTTATCTCTTTTGAATCCTGCCTTCTCTTGCTTGTCAACGTAGCTATCATAAA
Organism: Candidatus Scybalocola fimicaballi; assembly: GCA_002317115.1. Taxonomy (GTDB): domain Bacteria; phylum Bacteroidota; class Bacteroidia; order Bacteroidales; family Paludibacteraceae; genus UBA1723. The sequence goes on along the minus strand of DCIP01000177.1, from coordinate 3,655 downwards.
GATGGTAGTATGGCATTTGTCTTGCCATATCAATACCTTTTGCTTTACTACCACCACGACAATTATCCAATGTGTTCAAATACAAATCATTATCCAAACGATTGAAATCTTCATCACGTTTCTTTTTATATTCAGAAACTGAAGTTATGTTTGCATAAAATCCAGTTCCTCCAATATGAAATTTGTTTTCATCTGGTGTCCCCTTTGTTTTTTCATAAAACTCAGGTAGTTTAGTAAAACTGAAAACACGAGATAAAAATATATGATTATATTTGCTGATATCGGTCTTTGGATCGAGAATTAGCTCAAAGAGAATATTGTTGTCAAACAAGAATCCAGCTATTTTCATAAGCACAAGGTTAGGATGGCGTGTACCATTATCAAGAAGATCGGAATCACACAGTCCTATACGCTTATACATAGGTGGAACTCTAAGAGCTTTCATCTCTGATTTACTATTCTCTATCATTATGCAACCATTGCAAGCACTTCGTCATTATCGCAAGAAGCAATACTTAGCATTATTCATCATCAACTAAAATTAGTAGATCATTTACCACATACTCAACTAACAATTGAGAATTTTTTGGTATTATTCATATTTTGTTCTCGCTCATCGAACAAAAATATGAAACATATATGGAAATTAAAAGCATAAAATGATAAACTTTGATACTTCTAAATGTTATATCATCATTCTATGTTAATTTCCACGAATCATTTCTGGAAATTTCCGGTTCCAGAATGCACCCCAAAAACGCGAAGCGTTCCAATTTTTGGATAATTCGTGATTAATTAATGATAATTCGTGTTTCAATCCAATTAGCGTAAGTGAAATTATCCGTTTAATCAGTGCAATCCGTGTTCGAAAATGTCATCCCAAATTTTCCGAATCATTTCTGGAAATTTTACGTTCCAATAAAAACAGCAAAAGACGGGGCATGCCCCGTCTCTACGTATTGTGATGTTTGGTTAACCCTCAATCATCAACCGTCAACCATCAATCATCCATCATTCGCAGTTTCCGCAATTGGAGCATCCGTTGCATGTCAGTCTGGAGCCACAGGTGTGGCAATGCTCACGGAAAAAAGGAGTGTATTCTTCGGTGTCGAAGATGCCCGGCTCCGGGTTGATAAGTTTATAATCTGGTTTCTTGCCCTGGAAACTCAGTTCCGATTTGAATGCCTGAAGCGATTGTGTCCTTTTGTCTGGAATATTGTATTGTTTGCCATCCTTAATGAAGACAGTGCCTGTCTCGATAAAGTCGAAAGTGACGTCGTATTTCCTGCATTGATCGCTCAGTTTTTTCACCCAATCATAATTGCATGGACGGGCTCCATCGTAATTCTCCCCGCCACAAAGCACCTCCTCGAATTGTCCTGTAGCAAGAAATTTCTCCGCGTCGACGTCGCCAATAAGAGGGGCTGCCATGAACCCTTTGTGTTTGGCTGGGATGTCGAGCAGAATGGATAATCGTTCATCGGCACGACGTTGGTTTTCCGTCGTCACCTGCAGAAGCACATTTTCATAACCGTCGCCCCAATCTTTAGGCAGACATTTCTCTATTCTTTCTGCTCTTTTCGTGAGCAGACGGAAAATGATATCCGGTCTCTGACGCATGATGTGCCACGCCTCGTCACGCCATTGGTCAGCCTCCTCCACGAAGAAGTCAGTTGACAATCCCACGTATAGCTGCATCCATGAAGGCAGTTTGAATCTTCCGTCGCGACGTCGCTGCACAGGGAGATTGAAATTCTCTGTGCGATAGATTTTAGAGGTGTCGATGCCACGTTTCCTGTCCAGAAAATACATATAGCAATGCTGGCACCCCTCGCTTATTTTATGACAACCGTGCCACGGATTCCAGATTATCATAGGGATTTTATTTATGGAATGTCAACTTCCATGATTCTGTTTAATTGAGAAATAGCATAAAGAGGACAGATTGTGACTATACGTTCCGAATCGTTGTCCTGGTTGTCAACATATTTAAGTATTCCAAAATTTTCTAGTGACATGCGAACCGCATTTGTTAGCTTTTTGTCACGGAGAAATCCCCAAAGACTTTTCATTCCTCCTTGAACACCTGCTTTTATCTCAATTGGAAGAACCTGTTGGCGAAAGGAAGTTATATAATCGATTTCCGCCTGTGCATTTTTTGCTGTTCTGGTCCAGTAGTATAAATCATGACGCAAATTAGGAGTTTGGTAATGCAAAATCTCAAGTCCAGCAAGCATTTCTGCCATAGAACCCTTGTTGACAAGATCTACAATATTGGATGTCAGAATTTGTGTTGTTATTTCTGTTTCATTGCCAATAGACATGTTTAGCAGTCTAAGCATAAGACCAGAGTCGAGAAGTAACATTTTCTGATATGATGAGTCGGCTTCGCTACCTAAAGGTAATCCATTGGAAGAAGTATGCGTGACAGGAATAATTAAACCAGCAAGAGTTAGTAATTCCAGAGCTTTTTTTACTTCATGTGTTTTGTACCCACCTCCAACAGCAGAGTAAACAAATTTTTTAGTTGCTTGTAGAGCCGCACTGCGTAATGTTTGGCGGAGAAGAGTTGTGTCAATTTTTCTATGATATTTTGAAAAATCGTCTTCGTAAGATATTATGATGTCATCTTGGATCTCTTGGCAAGCTAAATAGTCATGCGTTTCCACCCATTTGCTAACAACTTCTGGCATTCCTCCTACTAGCAAATATGTACGCATAAGATCAATGAATTTCTGGTGTAGTGGTTCTGGTAATGGATTTTCTATCGATGCTGATTCTCGAGCCTCGATTAAAAGATTTTCTCCATTAGCAATTGCAAATTCATCAAATGTCATTGGATACATAAACATTGAATGAATACGTCCAACTCCAAATGTCGGTATGTCCTCTAAGGTGAATTCTAAAAGAGATCCTGCTGCCACAACGTGTAAATCAGGGAGATCTTCTTTGAAAAAGCGCAAAGCCATTATCGCCTGTGGACAAGATTGAATCTCATCGATAAAGAGTAAGGTTTTCCCTGGAATAATATTCTTTCCTGCTATGACTGCAAGTTGTGATATAATACGTTTCACATCAAGATTATTCTGAAACACCGCACTTAAGGCTGGATCTTTTTCAAAATTTATCTCGACGTAACTATCAAAATGTGTTCCTAAATTGCGTACTGCACTTGATTTCCCTACTTGTCTTGCTCCTCGTAATAATAATGGTTTACGACCACTTTTGGATGCCCATTCAGCAAGGTATTTATCTATTAGTCTTGGATAGTACATGTTATTTCTTGTTTTTCAGCTTGTAAAGTTATAAAAATTGAAAAATCCAAAGAAATAAAATGACCGAATTTTAAAAAATCCAAAGAAATAATTCAACTGTTTTTTGAAAAATCCAAACAAATAATGCAGTTTGGGCGGCCACAAGGGCTCGCCCCTACAAACCCTCAACCTTCAATCATCAAGCCATTCGTCGATCAGCATTCTCGCCATGGACAATTTGCCTGGAATGTCCGGCATCGCATGACGGTTGAACCATCGGCAATCCACCAATTCCTCCTCCTGAACCTTGATCTCTCCACTCTCGTATTCGGCGAAGAAGCCCAGCATCAAACTGTTGGGGTAGGGCCATGGCTGCGACTTATAATAACGGATGTTCTTGA
>DCIP01000005.1:6138-12625 GCA_002317115.1 Candidatus Scybalocola fimicaballi | reverse complement strand
GCTTTCTCTCCAATATTTGTATTGTGGAATGGATTACCATCCTGATACTTGTGGTGAGTAGAGTTTGCCTTATTATATTCTGAGATTTTTTCCGCGTCGTCGAGATGAGCATAATCAATATTTCCTCTCACAATCCAGTTGCGACGCTTCAATTCAAAATCAGCGGCAATGATTCGCAACGTTCCGTCAACATCATCGTAGGAAGATCCGGGAGTTTTAATTGAGTTGCGGAATGTATTTCCGATATAGCCACTCAACGCAAGTCTCAACCCATCTACAGAGTAGTTATCCACTCGTCCAGCAGCGGCATAACAATTGGCCACCTTAAATTCGTATGGACTCGTTGCTCCTTGATGAACGAATTTTTCGGCAGTAAAACTTTCGGAATTCAATCCTGACAAGAATTGAGCCTCATATCCCCAATTCTTGGTACGTCCCCAAAGTGAAATACCAACCTGATGCCAAGTGTTTGGCAGAATCGTCGACTCTCCTTCTGGACGATAACAAGTGAAGAAATTCAACGGTTCATGATGAGCGTTGGAATAGCCAACAGGAACAATAATCTCACCTGCTTTGATATTAAACTTACCGTCGGCAAAAGCCTTATTGATCCAAAATTGTTCGAGTGCTACCTCACCACCCTTCTCTGTCTCAGCCTCATATTCACCTGATTCCTCTGCCTCAATCTCAACAGCAGTCTCCGGACCACCATGTTCAAACTCCATCTCAGATCCAAACGACCAACCTCTACCAAAATCATAGCCAATATTGAAAGTGACGTGGGGCAAATCGAAACGACCATGACTATCGTCGTCGGCATAACGTTCAGGAGCATTATAGCGATTAAAACTCTGGCTATAGAAATTTCTCGACATCACAGCTTCGCCATATCCCCCCAACGAAAGACGCGATAAAGCAGAAAGTAATTTATTAGACTGCACCGAATCCGGCACATGTCTTGTTGCCCCCGAAACTCCATCCACCTCCTGCGCATTAGCCAATGCAAAAACAGAAACAGACATTAGAGACATTGTAAGTTTTCTGACCATAGTTGATTCATTTTTTTCGACTGCAAAATTACCTCACTAGTCAGGTATAGGGCAATACACAAAAATGGGTATTTGGGAAAAAGCCTCCTTTGTCTAACAATAATAAACCTTCATATTTTGCACTTATAATTTTTTAATTCAATCCATATAATTTATATTTGCTATATAAAAGGACTATGATATGGAAAACCCACAGAGTTTACAGAGTATCGAAGACGAAAACGCATATATAGAGAGCCAATATCAGGAGATGTTGGAGATATATAAGAAGAGTGCCCACCGTCAGAAACTGGATTTGATCGACAAGGCATTCCGTTTTGCTATGGATGCACATCAGGGTGTGCGACGTAGAAGTGGAGAGCCTTATATTCTCCACCCTATCACTGTGGCAAGAATCGTCGCTGAAGAGATTGGTCTTGGCTCAACTTCTATCTGCGCCGCTCTTCTTCACGACGTTGTTGAAGATACTGAATATACCGTTGAGGATATCGAGGAACGTTTCGGAAAGAAAATCGCTCAGATTGTCGACGGTTTGACTAAAATCTCAGGTGGTGTCTTCGGTGAACAGGCTAGCAAACAGGCTGAAAACTTCCGTAAGCTTCTGCTAACCATGAGTGAGGATATCCGAGTGGTATTGATTAAGATGGCCGACCGTCTTCACAATATGCGTACCCTTGCGTCGATGCCTCAGGCAAAACAATTGAAAATCGCCGGCGAGACTCAATATATCTATGCTCCTCTTGCCAACCGTCTTGGTTTATATGCCATTAAGACGGAACTTGAAGACCTAAGTTTTAAGTATGAACATCCTGACAAATATGAAGAGCTATCTGCCAAGATAGCCAACACTAAAGAGCAACGCAATAAACTGTTTGAGAAATTCGCAGCTCCTATATCTAAATCCCTTGACGCACTTGGTCTTAAATACGAAATCCACGCCAGAGTGAAGAGTGTATACTCTATCTGGAGAAAGATGCAGAAAAAGAACATCCCGTTTGAGGAGGTTTACGACCTTTTGGCCCTACGTATCATCTTCGACGCCGATGAAAACCAGTCGGAGAAGAAACTTTGTTGGGAGATCTATTCTGCTGTGACTGACCAGTATAAGCCACACCCTGACCGTATCCGCGACTGGGTGAGCACGCCGCGTGCCAATGGTTACGAGGCTCTACACGTCACTGTGATGGGACCTCTCGGACAATGGGTGGAGGTGCAGATCCGTTCACGTCGTATGGATGATATTGCAGAAAAGGGATTTGCCGCACACTGGAAATACAAGACTGGTGAGAAAGACGATTCTGAGTTGGAGAAATGGCTTCAGACAATCAAGGAACTTCTTGAAAATCCAGAGCCTAACGCTATTGACTTCCTCGACACATTCAAGCTTAATCTATTCGCGTCGGAAATCTTCGTCTTCACTCCTAATGGCGATATCAAGACTATGCCTCAAGGTTCGACGGTTCTCGATTTCGCATTCCTTTTGCATACCGACGTCGGAACTACCTGCATCGGAGCCAAGGTAAACCATAAACTTGAGCCGTTGAGCTACGTGCTTAATTCAGGCGACCAGGTGGAGATTCTTACAAGTAAGAAGCAGAGTCCGTCTGAAGACTGGATCGAATTCGTCAAGACAGCCAGAGCCAAAACAAAAATCCGTAGCCTTTTCAAGAAGGAATACCGCAATATCATGACCAAAGGAGAGAACGACTTGAAGGAGTTGCTCGACAGCCACGGACAGTCATTGTCTCGTGACCTTCTCAACCACATGCTTGAACATTACGGTAAGACAAAGAAAGAGGAGTTGTTCTACGCTATCGGTAAAGCTCAGATTGCTCTTGCTGAGATTCCAAAACTGTTCTTTAAGGCAAAAGCTGAGAGCAAATGGATGAAATTCTGGAAGCTTCAGTTTGGAAGCAGCAATAAGAAAGAGACAGGCACTGAGGCAACGACTTTAAAATCAAAGGTTTTGACGCTAACAGAGAGCACTAAAAACTACCGAATCGCTGAGTGTTGCCAACCAATTCCAGGAGACGACATCCTTGGATTCATGGAAGGGGAAAACAAATTCGTGGTGCATAAGTGTCAGTGTCCGGTGGCGATGAAACTAAAGAGCAACCACGGAGAAAATATCGTTTCTGCCGTTTGGGAGACACACAAAGTTCTTTCGTTCCCAGCCACAATCCGAATCAACGGAATCGATTCACAGGGAGTGTTGAGCAAGATACTTAATGTCATCAGTGAGGAGAACGAGATCAATATGACAAAGATCAACATCGACACCAAGGACGGCATTTTCGACGGATGTATCACACTTTACATCCACGACGTCGAAGACCTTAACAATCTATGTTTGAATCTGTTGAAAGTCCACGGAATGAAGTCTGTGAACCGAATCGAGAACGAGAAATAAGACAAACAAATATTTAATTATCATAAGGGCGCTGGAATAACAGTGCCCTAATTTGTTTTAAAAGTACAGTTTGAATTTTTTATTATATTTGCAAGAATCGGCTACCGTCGCAAGCGAAACAGGTCCGCTGGACATATTTGTGTGCGTAATCCAACGTTTGTAGGAAAATAAGCGTGTGTCGCCAGCGTGTTAGCAGGTCCATCGGACCTATTTCGCGAAAGCGACGGTAGCCGATTCCATGTTTTTGACAACGTCAAAAACATGGTGTCGGAAGCGTGTGTCGGATTCGAGTATTGTGATTCCATATTCACAAGATTTTCATTATCTTTGCAGAAATTCCATAAAGATGTGATTATGAAATTTCCAATAGGTATACAGACATTTGAAAAGATAATTGAAGGCGGTTATGTCTATGTAGACAAAACGGATCTGGTATACAAATTAGTTTCCTCAGGAGAATATTATTTCTTGAGCCGCCCGCGTCGTTTCGGCAAAAGTCTGCTTACCACAACATTGGAGGCTTATTTCCTTGGTAGAAAAGAACTTTTCAAAGGTCTCGCTATAGATTCTCTGGAGACGGAATGGATTGAATATCCGGTGTTTCACCTTGATTTCTCAGGTGGAGACTATACTAAAGAGTCTGCGTTGCAAAACAGATTAGGCTCTGTTTTGTCGGAATGGGAACTTAAATATGGTAGGGTTGAAAGTGAAAAAGAAATTGGAGACCGTTTTTACGGTGTGATTTCACGTGCTAAAGAACAAACAGGAAGAAAAGTCGTCATTCTTGTTGACGAGTATGACAAGCCTCTTACTGACGCTATTGGTTTACCTGAGATTCAAGACAATAACAGAACAGTTCTCCAAAGTTTATATGGCATTTTCAAAAGAGGAGACAGCCTTATCAAATTCACATTTCTGACTGGCGTCACTCGTTATGGAAAATTGGGAATCTTCAGTGCGGCAAATAATTTGCAGGATATATCAAACAATGATATGTATTCAAGTATTTGTGGAATTTCAGAAAATGAGTTGCACAAATATTTTGATGAAGAAATTCAAGTTTTTGCAGACAAGAAAAAGACAGATAAAAATGATATATACGCCATTCTAAAAAACAAGTATGACGGTTATCATTTTTCTGAAGAGTCGGAAGATGTCTATAATCCGTTCAGCTTGCTCAATGCATTGAACGAGAAACAATTAAGAAACTATTGGTTTGCTACTGGCACTCCGACTTATTTGGCGAAGATCTTAAAAAAACAAAGTTATGATTTAACCACTTTCAATAAAGAGATAGTGTCGACTGCGGAAGGCATGGCGTCGTTTGGCAATGGAGAGGACAATATTGTTGCCGCACTTTATCAAAGTGGATATCTGACAATCAAGAGTTATGAAGACGAAATCTACAAGTTGGGATTTCCCAATGAGGAGGTTGCCGACGGTTTTGTCCGCTATTTAGCGATTGAGTTTGCTGGAAAATCCATGAACGAATGGGATACAGATATTTATACACTGAAACAGCATATTCGTAACGACGACGTGGATTCGTTTATGACTCAGATGCAACTGATAATGAGTGAGGTTCCATTTGAAAACAATAATGTCAAACTAATTGAGGCCAATTTTCGCAATATGCTTTATTTAATGATCCGAGCAACTGGATACAATGTGACAGTGGAACGTCCTGTGTTGAGCGGACGCATTGATGTCTTCTTTGAAACAAACAATTGCGTCTATATCATTGAATGCAAGCGTGACGAGTCAGCGGAAGTCGCATTTGCTCAAATAGATGAAAAGAGATATGCGAAAAAGATCTCTGCCCCAGCAAAGAGAGTGGTGAAGATCGGTGCGAACTTCAGCACAACGGAGAAGAATCTGACTGAGTGGAAGGTGGAAATTTAAAGTAAGAAATAACAAATATAATAACATGACTAATATTCTAAAATATAGCCGTCGACAGACGACTGAAGTGCATATCGGAAACGTTTTGCTTGGTGGCAATAACCCTATCCGTCTACAGTCGATGGCAAACACCGACACTAACGATATCGAAGCTTCGGCTCAACAATGTAAGCGTATTGCCGACGTGGGTGGCGAGATCGTCCGTTTCACTGCTCAGGGTCAAAAAGAGGCCAACAACCTTCAGTTTATAGAGAAGCGTTTGGCTGAACTTGGATGCAATGTGCCTTTGGTGGCTGACATCCACTTTAATCCTGCCGCAGCCGACGTCGCCGCTCAATATGTGGAGAAGGTGAGAATCAATCCAGGCAACTATGTCGACAGTGTCCATACACAGAAGAGATTTGAGTATACAGACGAGGAATACGCAGCTGAGTTGCAGAAGATCCGCGACCGTTTCGTGCCATTCTTGAATATCTGCAAAGAGCATAAGACTGCCATCAGAATTGGTGTGAACCACGGTTCTCTATCCGACAGAATTCTATCACGCTACGGTGACACATCCAACGGAATGGTAGAGTCGTGTCTTGAGTTCTTGAGAATCTGTAAATCAGAAAATTTCAACGACGTGGTGATCTCAATCAAGGCATCCAACGTAATCATCATGGTTCAGACTGTCCGTCTGCTTGTGGAGAGAATGGAGAATGAAGACCTTCACTACCCTATCCACCTTGGTGTGACTGAGGCTGGAGCCGGTGAAGATGGACGTGTGAAGAGTGCGGCTGGTATCGGAGCATTGCTTTACGATGGAATCGGTGACACTATCCGCGTCTCTTTGAGTGAGGATCCAGAGGCTGAGATTCCTGTGGCAAAATCACTTGCTGATTATATCAACTCAAAGGTAGCGAAGAAATCCACTGCTAACGGCGAGTATTCGTTGAAAGAAATCTGCAAACTTTCTGCAAGAAAACTAAACAGAATCGGAATCATTGGCGACAGCAAAGTGCCAGTGGTGATTTCTGATTATGCCGAAGTCGACGGTTTGAAGCCAGACTTCGTTTCAAGATCTCAGTACGATCCAAGCTGCGACGTCGCACAGATAGTGCCATTCGCCAACTGGAAAAATGAG
>DCIP01000005.1:0-6096 GCA_002317115.1 Candidatus Scybalocola fimicaballi | reverse complement strand
ATGAGATTTCTAAGATTGCCGACGCGAAAGCCGACTATAAATTCCTTCAGCTTTCGTATGCAGAGGCTACAGAGTCGGCATTGAAGAGTATTGCCGACGACGTGGTATTGATAATCAAGTCGGATGCCAACATGAACGACGTCGCAAGCCGACGCAATATCTTCGTGATGCTTACTGCTTTAGGCAAGAGCAATCCCGTCATCCTTGAGTCGTCATACGACACAACAGACTGCGGAGAGTTGCAGGTGTGTGCAGGAGCCGACAACGGAATCTTCTTCATCGACCACTTGCCAAGCGGAATCTGTATCAAGTCTAAATTGAAAGAGTCGCTTTCTGTAGCATACGGAATTCTTCAGGCCACACGCACACGCGTCGTCAAGACAGAATACATCTCATGTCCAAGCTGTGGACGTACACTATACGACCTTCAGTCGACATTGGCAAAGATCAAAGCCAAGACATCACACTTGACAGGATTGAAGATCGGAGTGATGGGATGCATCGTCAACGGACCAGGCGAGATGGCGGATGCCGACTACGGATATGTAGGATCAGCACGTGGTAAAGTCAACCTATACAAGAAGCAGGAATGTATCAAGAAGTTGATTCCAGAAGACGAAGCCGTAGACAAATTGATCGAATTGATCAAGAAAAACGGAGACTGGAAAAATGCGGAATGATAAATGCTAAATTATAAAGGCAAATGAAAACAATAAAAATAGCATTGGTGGCCCTTGTCATCGCTACCCTATCTTGCTGCTCCTCAGTGACAGGATTGAAAAACATTGCCGACTGCAAATTCCAGTTTAAGAGCATTTCCGACGTCAAACTTGGAAACATAGATCTAAGCGACAAGAAGTCCTATAAAAACTTGAAATTAGCAGACATAGCAGTTTTGATGGCAGGTTACGCTCAACACAGTTTGATGCTCGACATGAACGTCAATATGAAGGTTCACAACCCTAACGACCAGGCCGCTCAACTTGACGGCATGGACTATATTCTGTTTATTGACGACCAGCAGATGCTTGAAGGCAAAACAAAAGACAAAGTCAAGATTGACGCCAAATCAGATGATATAGTTTCGTTGCCAGTCACACTCAATTTCTACGATGCGGTGAAAGACAAGAAGCTTCAGCAGATGGCAGAGATGGCAATGGAATTGGCAACAGACAATGCCGATGCCAGCCGTGTGAAGGTTGCGATCAAACCCTTCTTTACCTTTGGCAAAGACACACTACGCTTCCCATCATATATCACTATTGGAGGCGACCAAGTGATGCCGAAGAAACAGAACTAAAATATTGAAATCCATTTGACCGATTTATTATGTTAGATAGCAACTTTATGATAAATAATAGAAATATTGTTTGGAAAAAAGAATCGGCATAGATAAATTTGTTAGAGAAAGATAAGAGAAAACAAATGATTCTTATCAATCAAATGGATTTGAATATTAACTAAAAAGGAAAAAAATATGTCACACAGTATTATCGACATCGAAGGCGTAGGAGAAGCATACGCTAAGAAACTTCAGGCTGCAGGTATCCGCACTACAGAGGCTCTTCTTGAGGCATGTGCATCACCAAAGGGAAGAAAAGAAATGGCTGAGAAGACAGGTATTTCTGACTCTTTGATCTTGAAGTGGACAAACCACGCAGACCTATTCCGTATCAAGGGAATCGCAGGTCAGTTTGCAGAGTTGCTTGAGGCATCTGGTGTAGACACAGTTAAGGAGCTACGTCACCGTAAGGCAGAGAACCTTCACGCAACAATGGTGTCAACAAACGCAGAGAAGAAGCTTACACGTCGTATTCCAACAGTTTCTCAGCTTGAGGATATGATCAAACAGGCTGGAGAGCTTGAGCCAAAGATGACTTATTAATCTTACTAAGATTTCAAAATTATATAAGAGACGTTGCTAACGACGTCTCTTATTTTTTTCGAATATAATTGCACATTCACACCCATATATAATCTCCTATATTTATCAATTAAGAATGACAATGTCATTGACAAATAAAGATAAAAAGGTAAATTTGTAATAAATTTGAAATTATAGAATGAAAAAGCATTTCTTTTTATTGCATATAGTCCTTTTATCTCTGCTTCCATTGGGAAATACAGTTAAATGTCAAACTCCTCAAACAAAGGATAATTATCCTTTGTTGGTCAATCCCAAGGAAGGCTACACCAACGGAGATATTTATCTATTTGACGAGTCTGATTTTAAGTTATACTTCAACTATATTGACAACATCAAACGACTTGATGACAAAACAATTCTTTTGAAGTCAAAGGATTATCCCGGTGCTCCCGTCAAAGACACAGAAGTAAGATTAGTTGTGGACAAAGGAAGAATCAGTGCTCGCAAATATAATCAGGGAAATTATTTGGAAGGAGAATATCAGAAACCCATAGGTTTGTCTCAGTGGAGTGTGAACAAGTTGACAAAGGAAGACAAGGAAATCACAGTCAGTGTCTACCATAATGCCACAAATAAACTCTTAGGGCAAACAAAATATCTTTTGAAGCCCAACATTCAGTATATAGACACTCCGTCGTTATATTATGTTGATGAGAAAGGTAACGACAACGTTTTGGACAAACCACTTTCCCAACTAAAAATGAAAAGCAACAAACCGATTAAAATTGTTGTCGACGACGGTTGGGGAGAGAACAGATATAAAATTATTGGATTCACGTTGACAGACCGCACGCATTCGATGAAACCATGGCGTTCTTTCGCTGGCGACACTCTATCTGCCGACGTAACCAAGGCCATGAAACATGGTGACATATACTATGTCGACGCCATTTACATCAAAGACGGCAAGGAATTCCATTCTAAGCCTATAAAGATTGAGAAATAGTCGATCATATAAATAGCAATAGCATAATTGTAATTAGGATTAATGAAAAGGACCTTTTATATATTTACTTTGATTCTGTTTGCCTTGATGCCGTTTACGTCAAACGCACAAACTGAATTTGATGACGAACTGACTCTTTGGATTGTCAAAAATGATTGTGTGACAGGTGCCGACACAAGAGATTTGGTTGACAATCAGGGATACAAGATTTTATTAACGGGAGAATGTAAAATAAAAAGGTTAAATGATAGAGAACTTTTGCTTACTTCTAAAAGCAATCCAAACAAGCCATTGAAAATAGCATCAGATAAAGGCTATATTTATTTTGAAGGTGAAGATGACAATTACAAGAATCCAATTCATCCTATAACATGGCAAGTAGGAGGATTAGACAAATTGGAGGAGCAAATCAACATCAAGATTTACAACTATAAAACGAACGAAATATTAGGAGAAAAGAACTATTCTCTTAATGCTTTTACGTATGAAGGTGTAGAAGCTCAACCAGGAGCAAACTATGTCAGCAAGATTATGATTGTAGGACCAAAAGAATGTTATACAAGTGGAGATTTTTACTCGATTTTCGACCCTTCAAAAAATAAAGCTTACGATGAAAAGAGCGTCAATGACATATTCAAGAACACATCCATTCAAAGAATAGATGACAAAACTCTTTATTTAAGAACAAGAAAAAAGCCTTCATCTATTTATCGAGTAGTTGCAGACAGGGGTGTCCTTAAATTTAGAGTAGAAAGTTCTAATGCCCATTGGAAAAGAGCAAGGAAATTCAGTGTAAGTAAATTAACAACCGACGATAAAGATCTGACTGTCAGGGTTTATGACAATAACACTAATCAACTCTTAGGTTCCAAGACTTATCAGTTGAAACCTGTACCTGAGCATATATATGGAGGTAAACTCCAACTTACCGACACTACAGGTTTGATACGTATATTAGACGATTTCAACACAAGTCTGGATGATTTGAGAAAAATACCTGTAGATTACAACAAACCCATACGAATCATTTATGACAGTAGTTTGGAAGATAAATGTAAAGTTGTATCATATGAAATTAAAAGATGGGGTATGATGGATAATATAATGGCAACTACATATAATAGCGATACTTTAGCTCCCAATGTTTTTGAAGATTTGTTGAAACGAGATAATATTTCTATAACTTTTAAATTCACAATTGAACAAGATGGTGAGAAAAGAAAAAATGATCCAAATTTCGGCAGATATAGTCATGTAGGAGAATCATATTGGGATATATTATGGTACGATAACAAAGAAAAAGAGTATTTTTTAAACTATTAATTATACCAATAGATTTATTTAATCTCCATTTTTGTTACGTATAAAAAGAGTTTTATATATTGAGAAAAATAATTAAATATTATGAAAAGAGCATTTCAAATAATATCATTTATACTATTGGCACAATTGTCAATAAATAGCATTGCGACTGCACAAATGCAATTAACTGAGCAAGACATCTTAAACACACAAGAGAAAGGCATTGCTGAGTTAGAGCAATATATGGAAGGATATCTTCTCGACAATTACGCAAACTACGGAATTTCAGGCGACTTCGCTCACCTACTTAAGATTGAAGATTACAGGAAATATCTTCGTAAAGTGTCGCAAATCAAAAGAGTAGACAGCAAGACTATTTTATTAACCACGTCAGATACCGAGATCAAGGTCACAATTGACAAAGGCAGGATAAGCATCAGAAATCCATTTAGTTGTGCTCCGTGTGAAAAACTATCCAATGCTCCAATTGAGACAAAATATTGGATAGCAGACAATTTGAAAGAAGAAGATAAGAACATCACTATCAGCGTTTATACTAAATCCAACATCCTTTTAGGCAAATTTACCTACGACTTCAACAAAGACGTCAACTATGGATTGTTCACGCCAAAGTTTGCGAGCAAGGAAACAAAACTCTACACTGAGTCTGAGTATCATTACCCCTACGTCGCAGAATTTCATTATTTTGACAAAGAAGGGTCAGAAAAAATCATTGATATTAACAACAACATAATTTCCAATATCGACTACAATAAACCTATGACTGTTGTTGCACACGACTTTTGGGGTAAAAAAGCCAATATTAGACAATACACATTGTGTGCAAGCTGTGGAAGTTATGAATATGAGGCTTATATAAGAAATGATGATCAGCAATTTTCCGCGCAGGCTATAAAAATGTTGAAGCATTATCAAAGTGTGGAGATAAAAGACATCTTATGTCAGGGACGAAATGGTGAACCATGTAGGGCAATGTCGTTTTATATTACTATAGATTGATGAGACTATCTGATTAAAAGTGGAACTAAGATATTAATACAATGAAAAGAAAATTATATATACTTGCATTGATTCTACTGAATCTAATTACATTTACTTCAACATCTTATGCTCAGATTTTAGAAAAGAACGACACCAAAAAGCTATTAATATATCCTTACAATTTTAAGGTCGAAGGACATTTTGATATCAAATCAAACAATCCACTAAAGAAATACTTCGTAGATGTCAACGGAATTTTGAGAATCGACGAAAAGACGATTGCACTCAAAACTAAAGATCAATTTTACGCTCAAATCAGAGTTGAGGTATACAAGGGGTCCCTTTTTTTAGGTGGATTATCTGAATATAAAGGTCCAGGCTATCATGGCAAACATAGAGTAAATGTTAGAGAAGGAAGATTGCCATCACCAATCGACATTAACGGTTGGGGAGTAAACCGATTAAGCATGGAAGACAGAGACATTACCATCAGCATTTACGATCAAAACACAAATGAGCTGTTGGAAAAGAAAAGATATAAGCTTTACCCAGATACTGTTTATCAATATCAGGCAAAAATGCTCTACACAAATTTGTCAGGAGAAGAAAAAGAGTATAATGGTATAGGTAGATTACGCCCCGATATCAATTATAACTTGCCTATTAGAATAGTAGTTGATGATGGCTGGGACAGGACTTACAAAGTAACCTCTTTTTTAATAACGGGGACTGACGCAATGTACAATACAATTCCTCAACCACATCCTGGCGATACTCTTACTTCGTATGAAAAGTCACATTTAAAAATCTACCCCCGTGATAAAACGACTTACGTTACCAAGATAACAGCCGTGATAAATAATGTAGAATATATGATGTTTCCAATTAAAATTAGAAAATAGTGCCATTCATAAAGATC
>DCIP01000125.1 GCA_002317115.1 Candidatus Scybalocola fimicaballi | reverse complement strand
CTCTCCATAGCTCGTAGTTGTATCCATTGCCGATATTCTTGATACCGTTGCTTGTAACCTTTGTTCCGCCTGTGTACTTGTCTGTCTTCTGGCATGGATCAATTGCAGTTGAAGTGTTTCCTCCCTGTGTGTTTCCACCTCCCTGAGAAGTCTCTCCACCACCTTGTGTAGTACCACCAGCAGCACCAGAAACCTCGATGTCACCACCATTTGGAACTGCCTTGAAGTAAACATATCCACCAGACACTGTACAGTCGATAACCTTTCCTCCCTGCTTAACAGAAGCTGAAGAACCAGAAGCTGGAACACGTACTGACAATGGATAATTCCAGTCGCAAAGCTTGTTGCTTGTCAATGAAGAATTCAAAGTCAATGAATACTTGCCATCAGAAACTTTCTTGAAAGTAGCGTTGTCGCGCTCCTTAATATACATACAAGCATCTCTGAAAGTAGTAACCCAATAATCTTTCTTGTTCTGATCCAACCAAGAAAGAGCACCAGTGAATGCGTTCTGGTCTGTTGGAGAGTAGCTTCCATTTCCTGCGTATCCTGAGATACCGTGGATTAGGAACACTGCCCAACCACCATTAGCAGAAGATATCTTGCTTGTGATCTGATTTGAAGAATTGATACCCTGATTACCACAGATTGTACAATCCAAGTTGGAGAAATCACGTGGGCTCTTGCTGTTGTTCTGTCCACCACAGATACGACCTCCGATGTAGTTCTGCAATACTGCTGTTTGACCTGGATTAACACAGTTTGGATAAGCGATAGTCAAACAAGGCTGACCAATCTGCTGCTCGATTGTAGACTTAGAAGTTCCAAGTTCATTAGCATTTGAGCTGTGAGTTACTGTGTGGCTACCAATCTCATGGCCTTTCTTAGCCAAATTAGAGTAGTTACCCCAGTTGTTACCCATCCAATTAGTTACAACATAGAATGTAGCCTTGAAATTGTATTTGTCAAGCTGCTGAGCTGCCCAATTGTGAGAGCTCCACTCGTTGGCACCGTCGTCAAAAGTGAATGTCACCGCCGACTTGCACCAATCTTCCCAAGTAGCGATCTCCTGTGCCTGCACAAGAGACATGGATGCTACCATAGCCGATGTAAAAAGTAATTTTGTATTCATATGCATAGCGTTTTTTATTCGTTAGTAAAATGCTTTAGTTAGTTGTATCCTTTTGTAGACGTTTGTACGTATATAAATAAAATAGAATGCGTGCATCGTTTACGCTTGCAATATTACGTTAAAGTTAATCGACGCAAAATGTAAATACAACTATTTTTTGACGTTTTTTTCTCAAACGTGTTCGCTAACATACGATGACGTTTTTTTCTATGCTGTTTGACGATTTTTTACCGGCTTTTTTAAGCTTTTTGAAAAAAAATATCTAATTTTCTTTTGTTGATGTTGCAGAAATAGAATTTAGTATTACCTTTGTAATGTCAATTCGTCGATAAAATACGGCGATTTGTCGACAAAGCAAGGCTAACGACAAAAACAAACTACTATTAACAAACAATTAATTATTGTAAGCTTATGAAGAATTTCTTTACTTCTTTTAAAAAGTCGGCTTCTTTATTTGCCGCATTTACAATGTCTGCGATGACATTTAGTGCATCTGCAGAAAATCTTTCTGGAAAATCAGCCACAGAGATTGCAGCCATGATGACTACAGGTTGGAATCTTGGCAATACATTCGATGCAACAGGAAGCAGCGATCTAAGTTCGGAAACTTCATGGGGTCAGCCATACACAACTCAAGAAATGATTACTGCAGTTCACAAGGCTGGTTTCAACACTCTACGTCTTCCTGTCTCTTGGGGTAAGCACGCCACTCGATTCAGAAACGGAGAAGGCTATGTAATCAATGAAGAGTGGATGGCTCGCGTTAAGGAAGTTGTTGATTACTGTTACAACGAGGACATGTTCGTAATCCTAAATATCCACCATGACAACAATAACGGCAATGTAGTTTACGCGCTTAAAGATGATGGACATTCAGAATATTTCATTCAGCTAATCTGGCGCCAGATTGCAGAGGCATTCAAGGATTATGATCAGCACTTGATTTTCGAGATCATGAATGAGCCACGTTTGGTTGGAACATCAGATGAATGGTGGTTCAATCCAGAAAATCCAGGAGCTACTGTTCTTCCAGCACTTGAGATTCTAAACAAATTCAATCAAATCGGTGTCGACGAGATTCGTGGAAACGGTTCTGAGCAGAACAAAGACCGTGTCATCATGTGTCCTGGTTACGCAGCTTGCTGGGAGGGATGTATGACTAAATATTTCCAGTTGCCTACAGACCCAACTGCAGATCGTCTTGCAGTTTCACTACACGCATATCGTCCATACGATATATGCTTGGGCAGCAAAGATTCTTGGTCGCCAAGTTACGCAAAGGAAATCAAAGACTACTTCACTCCAGTTTACGAGAAATATGTAAAGAATAATATCCCTGTTATCATCGGAGAGGAGTCTATGTCAGCAAAATTTGACTCAGATGGCTACTACAACCAAGAAGATCGCCTAAACTGGGTAGAGTCATATTATTCTATAACAAGAGATTTCGGCATGCCATGTGTATTGTGGGACAACAACGTATTCAAGAGAAACGGAGGTGAGGCTCACGGACATTTCGACCGTAAAAATCTAACTTGGTACGACCCTGCTTTCATCCAGAAGATTATGGATGTTCTTGGCATCGAAGGCGTAGACAACATCTCAATCGACAATTCATTGGCTGTTGGTCCAAATCCAGCAACAGATATGATTTATGTCACTTCTGAGAATGAGCTACAAAGCATCTCAATCTATTCAACATCTGGCACAAGAGTATTGGAGAAAGAGATTTTCGGAAACAATGCAGAAATCGGTGTTTCAATGTTGAACAGAGGCATTTACACAGCTGTCGTTAAGACAGATTATGGAATGAACGTATTGAAATTAATTTTGAAATAGTAGTAAGGTTTTTCATGATAATGGGCTTGGTTTCGGGAGAAGCTGAGC
>DCIP01000141.1:8900-12337 GCA_002317115.1 Candidatus Scybalocola fimicaballi | reverse complement strand
TAAGTTCAAGCCTTAGAAGAAGCGCCTTCAAATTAATCAAAGAGATGTGGTGAAAATCGCATCTCTTTTTTTTGTTTTGCAGATTCTCCGAAGCAGATGATTTTTGAAATCTTTTTGTAAAAATGGAAAATAGGATTGAATAATCAAAATTTAATATGTGAATTCGTGAGGAAGGGTGCTTAAAGACATAGTTTAAGTTAATAACGTACAATATTGTACATTCTGTATAATTTTCATTAACTTTGCATAAAAGGTTAATATTAGAGATATGATAAATACTACTATTAAACATCTGGGTCGTCTGATCCCGGCTTTTGCTTTATTTTCATTAGGCTCAACTTCCTGTATTCAAGATGAGTTGCCTAATTCTGAATGTGACATTGAAAAGATTATTATTCATCATCCAAATCCGGAAACTGTTTTTTATCGTCTTTCCGATTCTATCAGAATTGTTCCGCCTTCCGACGACGAAGTAAAGTTTGAGGTCCGCTCAAATGCTGATTTGTCGCTTATGAATATTGAGTATGTCCTTACAGAAGGAGCTACTCGTAATAATGTGTCGGAATATAAGGCGGATGAAATCAAGATTCAGACAACAAGTGAGGATGGAAAATGGAACCGTCTTTACACTATTTCTTTCATAGTGCCACAGAATGCTTTCTCTCGTGAGAAGCAAATCATAGAGTATAATTTTGAGGATCACCGACTTGATGGCAAATACAATATCTGGCTTAATGACGGTGACGCTAACTACTGGGCGTCTGGTAATCCAGGTTTCAAATTGAGCAAATCTTCGGCTGCTCCTAACGAATATCCTACTATTGTGGAGGAGAATGGCTACTCAGGGCATGCGGTGTCTCTGATTACTCGTTCGACTGGTACTTTCGGTGAGATGGCGGGAATGCCTATCGCTGCAGGAAATTTGTTCGCTGGCTCTTTCGACGTGAGTGTGGCTTTGAAAGACGCGATGGCTGCCACTCTGTTTGGCAAACCGTTCCAGCTCAAGCCGATGAGGCTTAAACTTATGGCTAAATATCAGCCTGGTGAAAAATACAAGCGTCTTGTGAATAAGAAGTTGGTAGAAGTGCCTGGTATGGTGGATTATCCGGATGTCTACGCTGTACTTTATAAGAACACTGATGCCCAAGGCAAAACGGTCACTCTTCGTGGCGACGACGGCAAAACGAATCCTAACATTGTTGCCCGTGCGTTCTTGAGCGAGTCGCAGGCTAAAAGCATCTCAGCTGATAAGTGGACTGAGATAAACATTCCGTTTGAAGTGTTGGAGGAGATCGACGAGGATCGTTTGGAGAGCAGAGGATACAATTTCGCTATTGTCTTCACATCAAGTTTTGCTGGTGGAGAATTCTCAGGTGCTGTAGGTAGCACGCTTACAATTGATGAGGTACGATTAATTTGCAATGAAGATGAAGAATAAATATACTGTCATATCACTTGTGGTGATGCTTTTCATCTCCACATTGTCGGCTTCTGCTAACGATTCAGCGGAGGCAACAACGGTCAATGAGGCTTCTGTAGTGGTTTCTGCTGAGTCTGACACTCGTTCGGAAAAAGTCAAGCCTACATTCGAGGATTTCACCACTACATTGAAAGGCTTCGGTTACGGTTACAGAATGGGTTTCACAATCGGTGGTATCACTCCAGTGCCGCTACCTGCGGAGATTCGTGAGATGGTCTCGTTCAGCCCTAACGGTGCGTTTATGCAGGAAATCTATGGCTACAAGATGTTGGGCGAGAAGCAGAGATTGGGAATCTACTTCGGTGAGCGTCTTGCTGTTGAGGGTATGAATGCTGAGGCAAGAGTGAAAAATTATCAAATGAGTATTGAGCAGGGTGGCGACTATATCAGCGGCTATTTCACTGGTATAGACAAGACTGAAGCCAAACTTATTTCTCTTAAAATGCCTCTTGAGTTTATGGTGAGAGTATCCCCACGTCTTGACTTCCGCGTCGGACCATACGCTCAGATTAATCTTCATAAGGAGTTTAAGGGTGAGGTTTATGATGGATATTTGCGTGAGAACACTCCCGTCGGACAGAAGATCGTTTTCAGCGACGGTTCCACAGCATCCTATGATTTTTCAGATGATGTGAAGAATTTTATCTCTGGCGCTGAGGTCGCTGCCGATTTCAAGATCAATAAGTATTTCGGTGTGTTCGGAAATCTTGACTTAGGATTTGGTAGCGTGTTCCCTGATAATTTTGAAACTATCACTTTTAAGATGTATCCAATATTCTTCTCTTTGGGAGTATTCGTGGGAATTTGATGACGAAAACGAAGACGAAGACGAAAACAAAAATTAGAATGAATATGAGTAAATTCAACTCTATAATATCATTGTTTGCGACTGCAGCTCTTGGTGTCAGTGCCACTTACGCAGATGGCGTCTACCAGATTCCAAACGGTAACGCTGATATGGAGTGGACGAATGACAATGAGCCTGGAGGAGGTTTGCACTCTTTTTATAACGCAAGTCTTGGCTCAGGTGTACTTTTGAGCACGGGTAAAAAGACTGCCATATCACAAACAACTAAGGTTGCAGGTAGAACTGGCAATGCGGTTCAGTTGGTGTCAAAGTCGGTTATGGGTATCGCTAAAGCTAACGGTAACCTTACGACAGGTAATATTTTCATGGGAAGCACCACTCCTACCAACAAGGCAAACCATAATGAGACTCGTCGTTCTCTGGGTGCTGACGGCAGCCTTGAGTTTGCTGGCCTTCCTGACTCTCTCGAATTTTATGCTAAATACACAAGAGGTGAGAAGGGTGATTACAATGGAAATGTGAACGCATTCCTCCATGGTGATATCGACTTCGCTGATCCTGCTCCGGATGGTTTCCCAACGAAGGAGGATTATGTTGTCGCATTCCTTGAATTCCCAATTACCCCATGCGATGATTGGACTCGTTTCTCATCAGCTTTTGAGTATTACACTCCAGCCAAAGTGGATATGGCGACGGACACTCGCTATATGTTGATGAATATGACGACAAATCCAATTCCTGGATCTACGGCTAATGATAAGTTGATTGTGGATGATATCCGTTTCATCTATAATTCAAAACTTAATTCTTTGACATACGATGGAGTTGATTTGCTTGGTGGAAATAAAGATGCCTTTAAGTTGTCTGTCGACGGGGAGTATGACGCATCTAAACTTGCTTATGAGGCTGATGGCCGTGGAGCATCTGTTGTGTCTGCATACGATGAGGCAAGCAAGGCACTTACTATTACGGTCAAAGGTAATGATGTGGCTGTCGACGCGAATAATTTCCACACTTACGAGGTTGTGTTCGTTTCTGAAAATCCAGACACAATACAGCCAGTCATTCCGGAAAATCCAGACACAATACAGCCAGTCATTCCGGAAAATCCTGACACAATACAACCGGTCATTCCAGAAAATCCTGACA
>DCIP01000141.1:1513-8826 GCA_002317115.1 Candidatus Scybalocola fimicaballi | reverse complement strand
ACACAATACAGCCGGTCATTCCAGACACAACGCCTGTGACTCCTGTTATTCCTGGAGGAAATGGAGCTAAACTTCTTCGCACCGTCGTCTACACCGATGATCTTGTGATCAATATCTCAGGCGACGATATGCAGCCACAGACTCAGGATATCACCGTCGCATACTATGACAATGGCATGGCTACTCTTTCAATCATGAACTTCATCATGGGAGAGGGGGAAGACGGAATGCTTGTAGGCGATATTGTTTTGGACAGTGTGCCATACACAGAATCGGACAGCGTCAGAATGAGTATCCTAAAGAATATCTTCATCACATCTGACAATCCCGACGCGATGGGTAACGCATTGCCAGAGATCCCTGTGGAGATTAAGTCTGCAACGTCTTCAATCAACTATGATAAGTTGACTGCTGTGATCGGAATCGACTTGGAGGATATGTATGTCACTGTAAACTTCGGATTCTCTGATAAGACAAACACAGGAGAGGTGGAAAATGGTGATTCTGACAACGGTGATAAGAAAGAAGATTTTGTGATCGATAATTATTTCGCCACTGTCAACGGTGCTTTCTTAAGCACACACAATGGAATGACGCTTCTTTCTTATGCTAATGACAAGATGAAGCTGACATTGGTTGACATGACTGTGGATTTGGGAGATGGCGACATAGTGATTGGAGATGTTGAGGTGGAAGTGCCAGCCACGAAATCTGAGATGTTCTATTTCGAAGGAGAAGACACAGTTAAGATCAAAACAGACGATATTTATGAGATCGGCAACCAAACTGATTTTGCGAGAGTCAAGGTTTCAGATGGCAGATCAAAACTTGGTATGACTAAGGTGTTCTATGAGATGGAAGTTGAACTTATTGATCTTGGCGTCACATTCACAATCAATTTCGGAGACTCGTTGAATTCAGTAAAAGAGATCCCAAGTTTGACAGATAATTTGGACGACACAAGAGTTTATACTATCAATGGCACATACTTGGGAGACCATGTTGACATAAACAGATTGCCAGTCGGAATCTATATCAAGAAAGGTAAGAAGTTTGTTGTAAGATCAAAATAACGTTGACGTTGACGAAAACGAAAAATGGGCGGGTTTTAGAACCTGCCCATTTTTTTCGTTTGTCTATATTTGCCGAAGCTTAAAACGTAGTATAATTTATCTCTCCATCTCGATCAATCGCCCAACCGTCGATGGTGCGGATCTCATTGTTGAAATTGACAGCTATCTTGACTATCTTTCTGCCATCGGATTCGTAAGGGATAGTATAGCCCTTTTCATCTATCTGAAGCAAAGCTTTGTCTAATTTTCCCTGAAATTTAAATTCAAAGACGTAGATATGACTCTTTGTCTTCATGACGACGTCGCTTCTGCCTGCTGAATTATGAACCTCCGTCTCGACGTGGGAGCATAGAAGGTTGGCGATTAAGAAGAAAATCAGATGGTAGCTCTTCTCTCCGTCTTGATAATAAATATAGTCGATTCCCGACAAGAACGAACGCATCAGACTTAATGCTTCATCCACTTTGTCGTCGTTCATTTTCCAACCGAAATTGCCGATGAACACGTCTTTAGCCTGGATGTTTTTCGTGACATAGTATGGCATAAGATTGTCGACCAGCCCCACCTTGACCTCATTGTTGGGGAAAGCAAGAGTGAACAATTTTGTCCTTGGGTCGTAGCTCTTGATTGTCAAGTAGCCGCTCTGGAAGAGAATAGGCAGTGCGTTAGTGGCATTTTCTGTCGCCACATCAAAACTTGATATCGCGGCCTGTGAACCACCCAAGTCTTCAATCTTAAAATTCAGTGTCCTCAATTGCTCGATAAGCCAGCTCTGAGTGCCGCTGTCAAACCAATAATTGTCCAGTAAACTGTCGCTTAATGCATTCAGTAGACTGAATGGATTGAATATATCTTTAGAATTTATGCTGAAATGGTAGCCATCATATTGAGCGGTTAATTCTTCAACAGCTTTATCGAAAGATTCGTTTCTTTTTCTTGCAAACTCTTCAATATTTGGCCTTAATTGAGTAAGCACTTCCTCTTTTGATATTCCACAGATTGCATCATAGTCGTCCAGCATACTGATTTTTTTCAGATTGTTGATCTCACTGAAGATGCTCAGTTGACTGAATTTAGTGATACCCGTAATGAAAGCGAAACGAATATAACTGTCACTTGATTTTATCGGACTGTAGAAAGCACGCATGAGATTGCGAAACTCAGTAAGTTTCTCGTCGTCGTGCATTACCTCAAGAATAGGAGAGTCGTACTCGTCAATAAGAATCACAACCTTCTGGCCAGTCTTTTCGTAAGCTCGCCTGTACAGAGATTCCAGTCTTCCTTTGATATCTTTATTGATGGGGTCATCTCCATAGATTTTTTCATACTGAGCGATCTGTGAGTTCAATCTGTTTTTGCAATCTTCAACATTTTGGTATTTTGCAGTGCTCATATCAAAGCGGAAGACAGGATATTTTATCCATTCAGTTTCTAATTCTCCGGCTTTAAGACCCTGAAACAGCTCTTTTCTTCCTTCAAAATAAGCTTCAAAGGTCGATGTCAACAGGCTTTTCCCAAAACGACGTGGACGAGACAAAAAGACGTATTTATAATCTTGAGCTAAATTGTAAACATATTCAGTCTTATCTACATATAAATATTTGCCTTTAATGATCTCACTAAAGGTTTGTATACCTATTGGATATTTCACATGTCCTGTCATAGCCGTTGTTGTTGATTCTTTTGCAGATTTTAAAGTTTTCCGATCTCTTCCAAAGAAAGATGAGTCAGTTCATGAATCAAGGCGAAATCAAGCCCCTTTCTTTTCATATCTGTGGCGATCTGAATAGCCTTCTCATAAGCCCCTTCTTCTCGACCTTCCTTTCTGCCTTCCTTCAATCCTTCTTCATAGGTCGGCTCCTCATCTTCAAGCATTTTCAAACTCGCCTCATAGCGCATCTGATCTTTTGCAGAAAGTGCTCCGACTCTTGCTTTCTCGATCAAACGGAGAAGTCCTTTGTCTGCTCTTTCGTATACTGATGAGTCGATATTTTCCATACTTCCTAAATTTTTGAAACTGTGAAACCAGATATTCCTCAGTGTGATGTTGCCTTCATCAAACTTGAATTTCTGCAAATTTATAAAATATTTTCGATGTCTGTCCCAAAATAGCTCCCCTGTATCTAAATCACACTCCGCTGTTCTGGTCACAACCTTGTCGATTCCTGCTGTTGTCTTACTCATAATGAAGATTCCGATGATTTTTGGAATATCCTTTTTCATCTTTCTCCACGACAAACCTCTTTTGATTTTGCTGTCCATAAGTTTATAGACGTAAAAGTTGGTCCTGGTTTTGAAAAACTTCTGGCAGGAGTTCTGCATCTCAATCAAAATGGAATCTCCTTTGTTCGTAGTGCAGTAAAGATCGAATGTCACGCCTCGCCTCTCTTTTTGTGTCGCTGGCATCTCCACATTCTGAAACTTCACTTTTGTGATTTTGTCCTCATCGCCATCTAAAATTGCATTTAGAAAAGACATCATGATTATCGGGTCGGACATGCAATATTTGAACCCGAAATCGCATCGCAAATCAATGAATTTGCCCATGTTTTGTAACTGTTTTTTTTTGTTTTTATACTGTGTCTAATCAAAACTGACTAAACTTATTTCGATGCAAATGTAATGATAATTTTTGAAACATCAATATTTTTAGGTGCTGTCATTGTTGGGATATCTCTAATTTTGTATTGTAAATAATTGAATGTTAGTTTGCTAAACTCATAAAGACTGAATTTTATATTAAACAATTATATTGTATAACATTGATTGGGGGGGGTAATGATTGGATTTTTAATTATATTTGCCGTCGAAAAGGAAATAACTATTAGGAAATATTTAATTTTTTTTTGAAAAGTGTGAAAAATGCTACCATTTCTTCTATAGTTATATATTAGGGCTAAATCGCTTGCCTAAGAAAGCGAAATAAAGATTGATATTATGGCAGAAGAAAAAGTTTTTTCAGAATACGATCGTCCAGAGAACCTAGAGGGCGAGTTCGTGATTCCAGATGGATTTACTATGATTGAGGAAAGTGCGTTCAGGGGCTGTTCTGGTTTGACCAGTGTAGTTATTCCTAACTCTGTAACTGAAATCGGAGATGAGGCATTTGTTAATTGTTCGAACCTAACAAGAGTAGTTATTCCTGATTCTGTGACTGCAATTGGATACGGTAATACGGTATTCGAAGGATGTGAGAAGCTGACTGATATTATTATCTCAGAGAATTCCAAATTCTATTTTGAAGCGGGAGTTTTGTATGATAAAGAGAATAATTCTATTATTGGATCTACATGTCCGACAAATGTTGTTGTTCCGGATAGTGTTACTAAAATCGGTTTTGCTGCATTCAGAGGCTGCAAAACTCTTACTCATATAACAATTCCTAATACGGTAACAAAAATTGAATGGGATGCGTTTGAAAATTGTCCTTTTCTTGCGGAAATTGAAATACCGGACTCTATATCGGAGATTGGAGACAGAACATTTTGTTGTTGTACAAGTTTGGCAAGCGTAAAACTTCCTAATACGTTGAACAAGATAGGGGAGAGTGCATTTGAATGTTGTGAAAGTCTCACAAGCATAGTGATTCCTGATTCTGTGACTAAGATAGGATGTGGAGCATTCAGTGACTGTGATAACTTGCAAACTGCCACTATCCCGGCTGGAGTGAAATATGATAAGTATGATGTTTTTGGGGAAAATGAAATGGTTGTCATAAGTGAAGAATCTACGTCAAATGCTTGTGACAACAGCTCCGATTCAATTACTAAAATGCGTATTTCTGTGCTTGCGTTAACGAGATCTTTTTACTCTAATTATGCATTGCAGGGTAAGATGTTAGGAAAGAATTTCGATTTTTTGAGCAAAGAATGGAGTCTTTCTAATGCAGAGAAGCATAGAAGAATAAATCGTGGTGATTTCTACGACGGTGACGAAGAAGCGGAAAGGTCAGCAACACTAAAATTTATTTCTGTAGCTGATGAGAATAATTTCAGTATTTCAGTAGAGGATTCTCAAGGAAATAAGATATATAAAACGGATGATTCAAAAAGTGCACTGTCTCATGTTATTAATTCTGAGAGTATCGCAGAGGATATAATCTGGGATTTTGGATACGATCCTCATTCTGAGGACATATTGTTCTTTTCAGATTTTTCGGATTTGGAATTCATTAAGAATTTCCTTCCTGCTTCAATGTGTTCTGCTGATGTCTTGGAGTTTGTTTCTAAAGCAATGTGTGAGTATGCTGAAGAACGTGACATTGACATTGATAGCGATGAAGTCACTTGTGAAGAAGCATTGACTCTTTTGACTTATGCTGTGGAGTTGTTGTTTGCTAAGCAGAATTCTTCATTGTTAACTCTTTCTGCGTTAATTGATTGCCCTGGCGTTGCTATGTTTGAAACGCAAAAGGGTAATTGTTATGAATTTGATTTGGAGTTGCCTAAAGGAGAGAATTTTGACCCATCAAAATTGAAGTTGTTCAAGTTTTATAAGGAGGATATGAGTTCACCATCTCAGGGTATCGTCGATGAAAGTTATGACGGATTTAACATAGTGCAATCTTTTGTTATCTATGGTGATACTTTATTGGAAGGTGAATCGGATGAAGATTATAGACCTTATGGCCAAGATTTGGTAGATATTGATTCCGAAGGTGTCTTTACATACATTCCTTACGAATACGAAGAAGATAATGACAACGAGGAAGACACTGATGAGGTAACTGATTCCTCAAACGACCATATCGCATTCTTCAACTCATTCAAGTCTGCAGTAGATTTTGGAGATAAGTTGAAAGTAAACAAACCAAGTAAGAATGAAGTTGGAATCACTTGCTCGGAAATGGGAAAAATCAAACTTGTTTCCAAAAGAACGAAGAATGATTTGTGTGTGATTGCCTATAGCTACGACGAGAAAGAAAGAATGGAGAGAATTCATTCTTCAAAGAATGCAGAGATTGAATCAGCATTGTCTTCTTTCGGTGAGTTGGGTTATACTGCTACAGACAAGAGCGCAGCCTTTAGTATTAAAAAGCCATTGTCTGACTTCGCTGACGACGACGCTCGTTTCGAGTGGATCAAGAATGTCGCCTTGACATTTAGAGATTTGTTCGTCAAGTATGTCGCAATGTGACATTGAATTATAATCAGTAGGAGGAAATTTCCGTTCCTCCTCTGATTTCACTATAAAACGGAGATGCCGAAAACCGAGAATAGAGTAGGCAGGGGAAAAATAATTTGATTTCAAATATGAGATTAGGTAGGTTTACAGCTCTAAGAAGTTGGGATAATGGTCATCATGCTGGAAAAAAAGGAATTGACAAAGGCGATACCTTTACCGTAGTTGTTAATACTTGTAGTACAATTGATAGAAGAAATGGTGATGCATATCAAACTTTGAGAAAGCAATTGGAAAAGGACGGATATCATACATATTTTACTAATCTTAACGAGGGAGATTGGCTTGTAGAAGATCTTGGAAAGGTTTAATTAGAGACAATATGTATAAGAGTTGTTTTGGACAACTGCTATAAATATCTTAGTGAAATTCAAAAATGAGGGGATGACTCAGTTCATTCCCTTTATCATTATTTGTCATATATATGTATACAAATCAAACTGATAAACAAATTAAGGAGTTGCAGAAGTATTTCTCCACAAAAGAGTTGATGGAGAAGGAATGGATTCGTATTGGAAAACCCTGTGCCCACAGAGTAAACAAAAATGATACGCATCGTGTCGATGAAAAAGAGGCACTTGAACTTTTAGCCGTTAAGAAGATTGGCAAATATCCCTTTTATGGAATAGAATTCTGCTATGAACCTGACGCCGATGAAATAGTCCTTACATTCATGGAAATAAATCTTGAGGATTTGGATTAATTCGTATTCATTCAATAATATGATTAATAATGGGAAAAGATATTTCAACTCAATCGATTTACGGAGAGTACAAGCAACCAGAAAATAAAGTAACTGCAGCTTTGCTTCAGATACTCCATTATGGTGGCCATAAAGTTGTATGTTCTGTCTTTGACGAACTTGACTTGCCTTCTAATGATATTAATGTGGAGTCGCAGGTTACGGAAGACGAAACTCATCCTGATGGTTTTGTTTCTTGTGATTGTAATTATAAACTATATATAGAGAGTAAAATTGTAAAGAATGCTCTTAACAAAGGTCATGGATATGAACAACTTGAAAAAAACAAGAAACTGGCTTCTCCTGACAATGGTAAG
>DCIP01000141.1:0-1416 GCA_002317115.1 Candidatus Scybalocola fimicaballi | reverse complement strand
GGTATGATACATCAGATAATCTGTTGGTTTTTCTGATCGAGCAGTTTTGTCTTTTTGTAGATAATATCGTATTCAAGAAGAACGTTCCTGCACAAAGAGGTGTGTCTGTCTCTGTAGAGAACTTTGCGGCAGAAAAGGATCAAAGAGTGATTATTGTTGGTGGTGCTTGGGGAGAAGATGTTGCTCTTGACTATGGTTTCTATGCTTGTCAACCGAACAGATATTTTCTTCCTGCCAAGTATTTGGCATTCTATCATAAAAATAGGATAGAGAATCTGTTTGAAATAGAAGACACTCCTGATGAGTCCATTGTTCTTACAGAGAAATTCGTCGATAAAGATTATTTTGTCAAAAAAGATATTAATTATGACCAAACTCCTCGTAAGTACTTTAAACTTAAACATATAAAGAGACTTGATCCAGTAATAGAGAATGATTCAGTTGATAAAAATGGCAAGTCTTGTGCTTTTGTTCAAGGTCAGAGATATACAACTTTTGATGCAGTCATGAATGCAAAGAAAACATCGGAGTTGTAAAATTAACCTCTCAAAATTCTATATATAGTTGTAATCAACTAATCAAATGGCAATTATATACGAGTTGTCCAACACACGGTTTTTCTTTATACGCTCGGCCTACGGCCTCGCTTTTTTTTGTCGAACTTGTGAAATTAGAGTCTTTTTATTCTATACAATAGGAAATTAACCATGCTAATAGCTTATTAATCAAATTTGAGTTGTATGTATGAAGTAAAAGTTTTTACAAGTGACGATATTCCTTCGGTATTTCCAAACGAGTTTGTGATTCCCGATGGATTTTCAGAGATAGGAGAAGAAGCCTTTGCTGGGTTTTGCACAATAACAAAGATTGTTATCCCTAATACTGTGCGAAAGATTTCTAAATCTGCCTTTGAGGATTTCTGTCCTATGCTGAATTATTATACTGATTCTGCAGAACGAGTAATTTGCACTTTGGACAGTCAAGAGTTATTCTTGCAAAATGCCTTCCTTTTCTATAACAATGCAGATAGAATTCTTGCTGACAGTAAGATGTCTAATGCAATAGTCGACATAAAAAGTGGAGTGTCTATGATTGGAGAATTTATACCTCCAACATTGGGTGCATATATAGAATGGTGGTTGAATTGTCCGTATAATATCACCAAGGACAAAGATGGTAAGAGTATGCTTGTTTATAGTGTTGCAGGTAGTATCTTGAGTGGCTATAATGAGAGTAAGATTGTCTATCCAGACGGCAGTTTGTCGCAAGTCAATCTCCCGAACTTTCATGGAATTTGCAAAATGTTCGGTGCATTATGTCGCAAGTATAACGATTCCAGAGTGGGTATCGAAGCATACACTCTGCAAGAGGTAGTAGATCTAATTAAATAAGGGAGGTGAGCAAATAAAACAAATG
>DCIP01000178.1 GCA_002317115.1 Candidatus Scybalocola fimicaballi | reverse complement strand
TGTTATTCGTCAAATTATCCCCATCCAACTACCCGAAAATTCTTCAAATTAAAAGAAGGTACAGTGTAAATTAATCTGATGCATTATGTTGCAGATTGTTTTATCCTGTACCTTCTTGTATTATAGTTACTGTTACTATAAATAAAAGAAGCAGGAACCAGCCCCTCCTACAGTTCGGTTTCCTACTTCATACCAAAGCTATGAGCATGCCCATAGTTTCAACATGTATATGATAACCTTATTAGTAGAAGAAAACAATCCTTTAACACCAAATTTTTATAGTTCTTTAATTTCTAGCCTCCAGTTCCACAAGCTCAAATGCCCTTGCGGACATTCTGGTGGTCTTTCTGTTCACGGTTATTACAACCGTTATATCAAGACTCCCGAAGGCAAACTTTGTTTTCGTATATGCAGAGTTGTCTGTGAATCCTGTGGTAAAACTCACGCTTTACTTTTATCCTCTATGGTTCCATACTCACAGGTTTCTTTGCAAGATCATGTGGATGCAATACAGGCTCTTGAATCAGATACCCCCACATCTCATGTCCTTAATTCCTGCCCTTCTTTGGATGAAAGTTCGCTACGCTATATCATCAGAAAATATCTCCTCCATTGGAACCAAAGACTTCTATCTCATTCTATTTCTCTGCATGCTGGAGTTCTTCTCAGCAAACTCAGTTTTGCTCACTATTCTAGACAATTCATGCAGGTAAAAAGCACCTTGAATTCTCTTTTTGTCGATACCACATAACCTAGCACGACACTCCATTTAAAGGCCAGTATACTTAAGAAAAAACTTAAGGAGGACCTGATCATGGATCAAAACAAAAAGCATGAAATTGCATTAATGCGTTATTCTGCTATAGCACCACTCATCACAGGGCTTTCGGATGACTATCCATCTCTTGAAGCCTTTTTTCGTGATGCTTCCGCTAAAGGTTGCATACATCCCGATGGCACAGTAAAACACTACGCTCCTGGCACGATTGAAAAATGGTATCGCATGTATAAAGCAGATGGCTTTGATGCTCTTATTCCCATTAGTCGCGCCGATTTAGGCGTACCTCGAAAACTCGACGAAGAGTTACAAGAGCAGATTTTATATTTAAAAACAAACTACCCACGTATGTCTGCTTCTTCCATTTATCGTCAGCTTCGTGAAAATGGAAGCATCAAAGAGGGTGATGTTTCAGAATCAACAGTCAATCGTTTTATCAATGTAACAAACCTTCGTCTCAAAACTACTACCAATCAGGATATGCGACGTTATGAACGACCTCACATCAACGAAGTCTGGTGCGGAGATTCCAGCGTAGGACCTTATCTTACCACACCAGATGGTAAAAAACACAAGGTTTTTATCATTGCTCTTATTGATGATGCAAGTCGTTTTATCGTAGGCATTGATATCTTTTTTAATGATAACTTTGTAAATCTTATGTCTGTACTAAAATCAGCAGTTTCCAAGTATGGAAGACCTAAGATGTTTAACTTTGATAATGGTAGTTCCTACAAAAACAAACAAATGGAACTCCTTGCTGCGCGCGTCGGTTCTGTCGTTCATTATGACCAACCGTATACGCCAACGCAAAAAGCAAAAATAGAACGCTGGTTTCGTACCATGAAGGACCAATGGATGTCATCTCTTGACATCAGAGATTTTCATTCTCTCGACGAATTAAGAGGAAATCTCTTTTCTTATGTCCAAAAGTACAATCAATCCGTTCATTCCTCTCTTAAAGGAAAATCTCCACAAGATCGTTTTTTCTCTGAACCCGAATGTATCAAGAGACTTAGTGATTCCGAGATTGAACACTGTTTTCTACTTGAAATCGAAAGACGCGTTTCTTCCGATAGCGTCATCGTCATCGACCATGTGGAATACGAAGTAGATTACCGTTTTGCAAAGCAAAGAATCAAGCTTCGTTATTCTCCAAATTTAGAGGATATCTATATCGTAGAAGCAGACGGGACATTAACCCCAATCAGACTTCTAAACAAAACTGAAAATGCCAGTATAAAACGAGACAAAATCCATTTATGCAAAGGAGACGATTAATCATGGAACATTTTACTCGATATGGTCTGGAATTCAATCCATTTATAAAGAATTCCAAGGAAATCCTGGTAGATACCGCGGAATATAAAGAAACCTTATTCCGTCTAGATTATCTAGCAAAAACCAAAGGCTTTGGACTACTTACTGGTAGCCCTGGTCGTGGTAAAACAACAACCATTAGATCCTGGGCAAATGGCTTGAATCCATCTCTTTACAAAGTAGTATATTCCAGTCTATCTACACTTACAGCCAACGATTTCTATCGAAATCTTGTAAAAGAATTAGGTGCTGTGCCTGCTTTTAAAAAGCCAGATAACTTCCGAATTATTCAAGAAGAAATCACCAGACTTGCTTTAGAAAAACGCAAAACTCCTGTCATCATTATTGACGAAGCGAACTATATCAACAATGCAATCTTAAATGATTTAAAAATCCTTTTTAACTTCGAAATGGACTCCCGAGATCGTGCTGCGATTCTATTAGCAGGATTACCTCAGCTAAACTCCACACTAAGTCTCGGAATTCACGAACCACTCAGGCAGCGAATCGTTATGAATTACAATCTTGATGGACTTTCGAAAGAGGAAGGCAAGGAGTACATCTCCGCAAAATTAAAAGGTGCTGGCTGTAATCAAACCATCTTTGAAGAAGCTGCTATCGAAGCCATCCTCAATGCTGCGGATGGAACACCTCGAATGATTAATAAATACTGCAACTCCAGCATGCTCATTGGACATAGCAACAAAGCTGATCTCATTACAACCGACATCGCAATGCAGGCAATCAACGATTGCGAATTAGGATAATCATCATAAATCCTCACTCACTTTATTTGAGTGAGGATGTTTTAATTTACAAAATCACACTAATTTAATGTGAATCTTTCTCTATGAAGTATGCTGTTTTAGCATTAAATAAAGTGAAAAATGGAGCATCGTTTAATTTGCAGAACAACA
>DCIP01000053.1 GCA_002317115.1 Candidatus Scybalocola fimicaballi | reverse complement strand
TCAATTGTTAAATGGGGTTATGAGAGAATTATACATGAAATAAGTCCCAAGAAAACGGCTACGATAAAAACTATGAGTGATTTATGTAATAAGTCACTTATTTTTTCTTTCCTTTTGTATTTTAAGAAAAGATTAGTCAGACCTACAATTACTAAAGCTAATTCGACAAATGCTGCAAATAAAATGTCAAATATAGCAGACAACCCACCGTCTCCACCAAGGTAGGATGAATGGAATGGCCTAATAAAGAAAAGGGTGATTGGAAAGTTTTTGAAGAAAATGGTATCAATAAACAGTCCAAACCAAGGTGCTGAAGCTAATAAGAATAATAAACACAATAGTTTTTCTTTATAAATGTATTTCATGTTTTAGATTCTTTTTGTCAAATGATTATTTGTAGCCATTAAAAATATAAAGAATAAACTTCTCAAGCAAAAAATACAAGATTGTTTGTGGAGACATGATTCTCAAATTGCGAATTTTACATCATGGTGACAAATTGAATGTTTGACTGTTGTTTAGTGCCAGTCCAAAATTGACGATTCTGTATTGTGATAAGTTGAAATTAAATTAATGCCTTTTGATTTTAAATTGTAAATTTTTAATATGATATTCTTTCAGTCTTTTACGTATTAGAATATATAATAAAGCATGATATTGCCAAAATGTAAGCATAAATAGAAAAATGGTAACTTTGCAAACGTAAATCAAGGACATTTACAGAAAAAGAGATATAAAATATCACATAAAACTGACAAAATATTACAATTATGCAGAAAAGATGGATTATAATGTTCGCTTTCATGCTTATAATTAGCATTTGCGGACTGTTCATTCCTGGAGACGTGGATTTTGGATTCCACATTGAGTTAAGTGAAGATGCTCAATTATTAGCTAACGTAGCTTGGCTAATTACAGCTACAATTTTTGTGTTGATGATGACTCCTGGTCTATCATTCTTCTACGGCGGTATGGTTCGTGAGAAGAACGTGATTTCAACAATGCTTCAGAGCTTCATTGCTATGGGTATCATCAGTGTCCTTTGGGTAGTATTTGGATTCAGCCTTTGTTTCGGACATGATATAGGTGGTGTTATTGGTAATCCATCATCGTATGCTTTCTTTAATAATGTAGGTGGAGCTTGTTCAGATTCTAACTTTGTAGAAGGTCTATCTATTCCTATTGCACTTTTTGCATTGTTTCAGATGAAGTTTGCGATCATCACACCATCATTGATTACAGGATCTTTCGCTGAGAGAGTACGTTTCTCTGGATATTTGTTCTTCATGATCTTCTTCTTTATCTTCGTATATTGTCCATTGGCACACTGTACTTGGCATCCAGAAGGATTGTTTGCAAGCATTCACGTAAAGGACTTTGCCGGAGGTATCGTAGTACACGCATCTTCAGGAGTAGCAGCTTTGGCTGGTGCAATGTTCCTAGGCAAACGTAAGGAGGCTGGTGAGCATCTTCCAGCAAACGTTCCATTCATCCTTCTTGGTGCAGCCATGTTGTGGCTTGGATGGTTCGGCTTCAACGCCGGTTCTTCTCTAGCAGCCGATGGAATGGCAATCAAGGCATTCTTGAATACAAACACTGCATCTGCAGTAGCAATGATCACTTGGATTGTATTCGACTGTCTACGCGGAAGAAAGCCATCTGCAGTTGGTGCCGCAGTTGGTGCAGTAGTTGGCTTGGTTGCAATCACACCGTCTGCAGGATGGGTGTCAGTTGGCGAAAGTGTGTTTATCTCATTCGTGACTACTTTGATCTGTAACTTCGCTGTATATTTCAAGAACAAGAAATCTAACCTTGACGACGCTTTGGATGTATTCCCTACTCACGGTGTAGGAGGTATCGTCGGAACATTGATGACTGGTATCTTTGTTTACAACTATGAGGATCCTGAAGTAAAAGCTGAGTTGAGCCACATTCACTACTTCTTGAACCACTGTATGGTAATGGCTGGCGTGATTGTCTACTCATTCGTTGTTAGTTACGCTCTATACTGGATTACAAACAAGATGATCCCAATGCGTGTAAGTGAGGAGAGCGAGAAGATGGGTCTTGATATGAGCCAGCACGACGAGTCTTACGGATCGAAATCAGTAGAAAGAGAGATAGCTGAGTATTTCGAGCATGAGAATAAGGCATAAGTTTAACTGATTCAATTTTAGCTAAAACATATATTTCTGTCATTCGGGTGTTGGTCTTAAGGCTGACCCCCGATTTTTTTAATTGCTTACGCTTTTCTTATATTTTGTATTTTGCATCTACAGTTTTTAATTTAAATTACTTATATTTGTAGAAAACAATTTAAAGATGGGATTTTTCAATAAAATTTTCGGAAATAAAGAGCAGGAGAAGGCCAAAGAAGAGCCAAAATCTGCACCAGTAAATGATGCGAAGCCAGAAACAAATAATGAGCCAGAGCAGAAATTCAATCCAGCAGACAAGTTTGATCCAACAAAGGTAAACAGTGCGGCTGCGGCTAACGTGAATAGTGAAGAGCCTGTAGGAAAGGTCGACGCTTCTCAGTTTAGATTCAGAAGTAATGATCCTTCGCAGAATGTTCAGCCAGGACAGCAGATGCAGTTGAACCTTAATACTAAAATGGGTTCTCCTATTGAAAGCGACGAGAGACGAACTGAGTTGTTGCAGCAGTGCTTCAAAGGTCCAGAAGGATTGAAACTTTTTGGTGAAAATACAATATATGAGAATCTTTTCGTATTGTCGTACATGCAGAATGTGATGATACCAAAAGCTCACGAAGCCAAGAAGGAACAAGATATCAGAGTGTTCAATAACTTAATGGCAATCAACTCAAAAATGATGGTTGCTAAGGTTGCGGCACAGGAGCAGGTTTGGATTACAATTTGTAAGACTACAGGTTATCCATACGAGTTGCAGCATGGAGCCTTGATCCTTCTAACAGATGAGAATAAGGAAGCTTTCATCAAGAAGATGGAGGAGGGACATTACGACGTCGATATCATGCCTGTAAAGAGAGAAGAGTTGCACTTGTGTATGGATGCTCTTCGTAAGGATGGATATTTGGCTGTGTTCCTTGCCGACGGAATTCGTCCTGCCGCAGGTATTCCAATTCAGGAGTGGCCTACAGCTAAGAAGGAGGGTGAGACAGTAATCCAGAACCCACGTCTTCAGATTGCCATGACTGCTTTCTTCCAGGAAATGCGTAGAGAGAATGTTGAGGAGGGTGCAAACATGGAGATGCACAATAGAATGTGTGCTTTCCTTGAGCATGAGATGATGGCTGCTATCGTATCTTCTACATATTTGATTCCTACTCGTAAGGATGATGAGGGCAACACAATCTTCCCTGTGATGAACGGTTCGGATAAGACAACAGCTTTGGCGGTGTTTACTGATATCGTTGAGCAGTCGAAGGAGTTTGGCACTGATTGGATGACAACAACTCACTCATACGACAAAGTAGTGGAGATGGTTGAGGCTATGAATGCTGATGCGTTTATTGTCAATTGCAAGGGTATTTGTTTGACTGTAAACAAGAAGATCATGGAGCATCTGGCTATCGTTAAGAAAGAGCTTAGAGAAGAGTATGAGAAGCAGCAGGCTCAGCAAGCAACTGCTTCAGATAATGGAGAGAATGCCGAAGCTACAGAGAATAAAGAGGCTTAAATAAATTTTATGCTATAAAGCAAAAGGACGAATCCGTATGGGTTCGTCCTTTTTTCGTTTTCGTTTTCGTTATTTCACCTCGTAACTCATGAATGCGAATTTAGTGCCGCATGGGCTCCATGAGTTGACGTTTAGAGATCCTTGTCCGCCAAACAATTTCACAAGCGTCTTGACGTTCTTTCCATCGTTATCCATCATTCGGATCTCCACATTCTTGTTAGCGGGATGATCTCCAGGAGCGACGTCGCCCTCATGATACGAAATAAAGATCACCTTTTTGCCGTCTGGGGATAGGTGGGCGAACCAGTCGTTCATGCCATCGTCAGTCATTTGAGTCTGCTCCGAACCGTCGGCTTTCATTCTCCAGATATGCATCAAACCGCTTCTTACTGAATTAAACCAGATATATTTGCCACAAGGGCTGTATTCTGGACCATCGTCAAGGCCGCAAGTGTCAGTAAGCTGAGCCTCCAAACCTCCGTTTACAGGGATCGTATAGATGTCGTACTGGCCATTTCTTTCAGCACAGTAGGCAAGGGTAGAGCCGTCGGGACTCCATCCATGTAGATAGCTTGGAGCAATTGGAGTTACAAGCGTTGGGGCACCTCCTTCGATAGGGAAAGTGTAGATGCGGCTTTCTCCATCCTCACGAGTATGGTGGCTTACAGCGACGCGTTTGCCGTCAGGAGAAAGGACGTGGTCGTTGTTGCAGTGGTCGCAATACTGGCTG
Source organism: Candidatus Scybalocola fimicaballi (assembly GCA_002317115.1). Lineage (GTDB taxonomy): Bacteria > Bacteroidota > Bacteroidia > Bacteroidales > Paludibacteraceae > UBA1723. The sequence goes on along the minus strand of DCIP01000053.1, from coordinate 1,458 downwards.
TCGATCATGGTCGACACTCTGGTCTCGATGTTGAAATGATAAAGTCTGCCAAGACTGTTGTAGACGAGATTATTGCCATTGCTTTCCCAGTTGGGAGCTTCTGCAAGAGCGTCGATGACAGCGACAGTCTCGTATGTCCCTGTCTTCAAATCAAAGATGTTAAGAATGCTTTTGACGTTGCGATTTTCAATTGGCTTTCGTTCCTTTAGTGTTTTCATAAAATGCTTGTTGAATGATTAATTAAAAAAGCCAAACTGGAAATACAGTTTGGCTTTAAGTATAGTGATTTGAGATTATTTCACACGCTTTGCGATGTCGGCAGCGATAGCCTCAAACTCATCTTTGCTAAGCTCCATTTTAGGGTTAGAGAAAAGCATATCTTTTTCGCTGTTCATTGGCACAAGGTGGATATGCACGTGAGGCACTTCCATTCCAAGTACAGTGACGCCGACGCGTTTGCAGTTAGTGCTCTCCTTGATTGCGGCCGCGATTTTCTTAGCAACTATCTGTAGACCAGTGTAAGTAGCGTCGTCAAGATTGAAGATGTAATCCTCTTCTTTCTTAGGGATCACAAGAGTGTGTCCTTTCTGAAGTGGATTGATGTCAAGGAATGCGAAAAAGTTCTCATCCTCGTATATCTTATAGCAAGGAATCTCGCCGTTGATGATTCTTGTGAAAATTGTAGCCATTAGATAGAGATATTGACAATTTCAAAAGACATTTTACCAGCTGGAGTGACAACGTCAACGATATCTCCGACCTTCTTTCCAAGCAACGCTTTTGCGATTGGTGTTGCGGAAGAGATCTTGAACTCCTTAAGATTAGCCTCGTTTTCAGACACGATAGTGTAGCTCATCTTGGCATTTGTCTTAGTGTTCTTAATTTCAACCTTATTTAGGATATGTACAGTCTCTGTGTCGATTTTGGACATATCGATCACTTTTGAGTTGATGATCTTCTCTTTAAGCAAGGCGATTTCACTCTCAAGAATGCCCTGAGCCTCTTTAGCGGCGTCGTACTCTGCGTTCTCGCTTAGGTCTCCTTTTTCTCTTGCCTCAGCAATTTGAGCTGAAATTTTTGGACGTTCCACAGTCTCAAGACGGTGTAGCTCCTCTTGCATTTTCTGCAAGCCCTCTTTACTAACGTAAGATGCAGCCATAATTTTATTTAATTTGGTATTATTTTTAAGTTTATAAAAAACACAATAAAAAAGAATCTCGACCATTAGCCGAAACTCTCATTGTTTACAATTCTTACGGGTGCAAAGATACCCTACTTTTTTGATAAAACAAAACTATTTGTTGAAAACACAAAATAAAAAACAGACGGAACAAATAGTTGCTCCGTCTGATATATTGTGAAATAAAGAATTCTTACTTCTTTGCTAAGAATGCCTTTACGTCGTCGTTGTGAACCATAGTCTCCTCGAAAATGTAAGCACCGTTCTTTGGCGACTTA
>DCIP01000096.1 GCA_002317115.1 Candidatus Scybalocola fimicaballi | reverse complement strand
TTGAGCAAAGTACACATCAAGAAGGAACATATTTATCACTATCTTGCACTTAGTCAAAAGTCATCTTGATATTTCAATGAAAAAGAGAGACTGAATCGGAAAATTCAATCTCTCTATATTAATATTACGTAGGAATGTCCTACGACACCACCCATCCGTGTCCTTGCACTGCCATATCCACGAAATGGTTGAGCAGCAAGTTGGTTTTGTCGGCAAAAGCTTCTCTGTCGTAGGAAAGTGGCAGGTCTTCGTTGAGCGATTTTTGAATTAGACCAAACACCAATGTTCGTGGTTGCTCGTCTTTGAACCAGTCAACCACCAACAACTTATCTTTCTGCTCCACCAACTTGTTGTATAGATTCTTCGACGCAAGGATGACTTTCTGCTCTTCCTCTTTTGTCAGTTTGCGACCCTGGATTAGCAAGTCATAGATTTCAAGTTCCTCCTCCGTCAACCCTAATTCAGTTGAGCGACCTTGCTCTTTCTTCATCTCGTCTATGAGTTGAATCAATTGCTCATAGTAGTCTTCATTCTCACTGCCTCCTGCATTATACTTGTCTATGATGCTTTTATATCGCTCCGAGAAGTTGACACGAGTACAATTTCTATTAATCAACTGAATAAGCGTCTTCTCAATGAATACTCGGACATCATCAATTTCCAAGTTCTTATAAGGTGACGTAGATATAACCTTACGGATTTCGGAAATATCCAATTTGCTCAAATCGATAACCTTACCGTGATGTATTCCATATTGGAATTTATCTTCTGCTACCATTGCCGACACACTGTCATCAAGAGCCATAGCGATTTTTCTCTTTGCTCGTCGCAACTTATCCACGTCGATATCATTATGAATCATTCCGTTTAGATAAGCAATGGGTGCAAACTTCTTGTTAAACCATCCTTGCTCAAATATCTCTGGTTTGGCAGCGTCGTGCAGATTTAGCATAAGATTAGACAATACTTTGAACCTTTCTTTCCAGTCATCTTTACTTATTATATGGTCTAATACAGCAATTTTATCCAATGCGTCCCCTTGTGCAATTAGCTCATCCAAATTAAGACCTATTGAATTCAAGAAACAATCAGTCTCAACAATACAATCATCAATATTTTGTATCAATTGCTCTATATCCTTGGCTGGGTAGTTAGAACTTTCGTCTCCATTAGATGCGTAATCGGATAATGCCTGACGCATATACTTGAACACGTTCACATAGTCGACCACGACACCACTCGTTTTGCCAGGGTATACACGGTTTGCTCTTGCGATTGCCTGCATCAACGTGTGGTCTTTCATCGGTTTGTCGAGGTATAAAGTTGAAAGTGACGGCACATCAAATCCCGTCAACCACATAGCACAAACGAACACCAAACGTAGTTTGTCATTTGGATTCTTAAACCTATCCTCAATATCTTTACCATCAGCCGTGATAGCGTTCATCTTTGCCCTGTGGATTGTGATGTCCAATCCGTGCTCCTTGAACTTTTCTACTTCATCAGCCTCCTCACTGATGACCACTGCCATCTCAACACTATTCATATAGTCGAGTTTCTCCGAAATGGCAATATATTCTTCTTTTGTTTTGGCAATGTTTTTTTCTTTTGCCAACGCTTTTTTCTCCTCTTCCCAATAGTGCTGAACCTTATCGTACATCTTTACTGTCGTGTACTTGTCAACACTAACTACCATACCTTTGCCCAAGAATCCACGACGAGGGAAATGGTGGGCAATATCTTGTGCTATTCGGTCGAGTCGACCATCTCTCTTTATGACTTCAAGTATTCTTGATGCCGAATCTTCGAGAAGTTCTTTCTCCTTTTCGTTTAATTCTTCCTCCTCAACAATCTTATCTAAATCGGTATCAAGCCATTTATTATCCAATCCAACCTCTGGCACTCGTCGACTATAATACAAAGGCACAGTGCTACCATCTTCGATTGCTTGAGCAAAGTTATACTCCGATACATAATCACCGAACCATTGGTTTGTAAGTCTCTTTGCTCCTAACAATGGAGTACCCGTGAAAGCAATGTAGTTGGCATTGGGCAAGCCCGTATGCATATTCTCAGCCAACTGCTTGTACTGAGTTCGGTGTGCCTCATCGACAAGAACAAAAATATCGTCACGTTCCGATAGAATCGGATATTTTTGAGTCTTATCGTAATTGAACTTATGAATCAATGTGAATACCATCGGCTTATTTCCTCTAAGGAACTCACGCAATTGTGTTGCGTTCTTTGGCTGGCATTCCTCTTTATTGCCAATCACCTCACTACGCACAAATGTCTTGTGTATTTGGTTGTCAAGGTCTTCTCTATCAGTGATAATAAGGAAGGTGAAATTGCCGTGCAACTTACGTTTCATCTTTCGCACAAACATCACCATCGAGTAACTCTTTCCTGAACCCTGCGTATGCCAGAACACTCCGAGTTTACCATTCAGTTCATCTCGTCGACCAACATTCTTCATTAGGTTGTTTACACCAAGATACTGATGGTTCTTAGCGATGATTTTGATTCGTTTGTTGTCGAAGAAAATGAAGTTCTCTATATAGTCCAACAAACGCTCCTTCACAAATAAACCGTCGATAAGATTAGTGACAGAAAGACCATAGTCGGCAATTTTCTTCCTATCAAGGATTTCCTTCTCATCGTTCACTCTAAGCCACTCAAAAAAGAAATCATACTTGCTGTTCCACGCACCAAGTTTGGTTTGCAATCCATTTGACAAAACGCAAATTTGATTGAGAGCGAAGATGTTCGGGATATCCTTTCGATAATCGATAAGATTCTTATTGTATGCTTCTTCAATTTTGACGGTTGAGTTCTTCAATTCAATGAAGACGACGGGGAGTCCGTTCACAAACAATAGCACATCGGGGCGACGGTAGTTGAATCTGCCCTTTATCCACATTTGGTTGACGCAATGGAAATCATTGTTGTCCACATTGTCGAAGTCGATTATCTTGACAATCTCAAAGTCTTCTTTGCCGTTCTTCTTGACTTTTACATTGATACCATTGCGAATTTGATTGTAGAACTTGTAGTTTGTGTCGACCATATCGGTGGCTGAGTAATCTCGACGGAAATCACTCACTATTGTCTTTAGAATCTCAACATCAATCTGTGGATTGATACGTTTCAAGGCATTCAAGAATACTTCGGGCAATATACATTCGGACGAGTTGGTACGACCCGTCACAAAGACATCATCTTGAGCTTGAACACTTGGGTTGCACTCTATACGAGTCCACCCGTATTCAGGCAATGATAGTCGGTTGCAAATCGCTTGTTCTATGTCGTCTTCGCTGATGAATGATTTCATAGTCGTGGGAGTTTTATAATATGTGAAAAGAGATTTTTTTAACACGTCTATACTATCACGTTAAAAAAACGAGATTTTTTTAACACATCAATGTCCTTGTGTTACATTTCATCATCTTTTTTAACACGTCCTTGATTTATGAACAACTGACATAAAGCATCGTTCATATAGTAGTTGTCTTTCCCCAGTTTCATCTTTCTTAATAGACCGTCTTCAACAATCATATCTAAATATTTGCTTGCTGTTTGACGAGAGACAATCATATCTTTTTCAACATACTCAATTTTGGTGTATGGATGCCTGAACAGATTGTTCAACAAGTCGTGTTTGTATTTGTTTCCCAAAATTCCACGCAATCGAATCTTATATTCAGCCATCAGTCCTGAAATAGCTTTTATCAAATGTATTGTATCATCAGATGTCTCCTCAATACCTTTCAATATAAATAAAATCCATTCTTCCCATTCCTTAAAATTGTCCCCATCTTTGTCTCTAATTGCTTGAATCAACTGGTAATATTGACCATTATTCCTGGTAATAAACCTACTTAAATATAAAATAGGCAAATCCAAAAGTTTGTTTGTAACAAGCATTAGAATATTGATAATACGTCCCGTTCTTCCATTACCATCAAAAAAAGGATGAATACTTTCAAACTGATGATGAACAATAGCAAGTTTAATTAAAGGATCTAATTCCGAAACATCTGCATCGTTGATAAATTGTTCAAGATTGCTCATCATTCGGACGATTTCGTCATATTCCTGAGGTGGTGTATAGACAACTTCACCAAGATTATTTTTTAATTGAGTTCCTGGTACTGTACGAAATCCTGCACGATTAGACTCCAATTCTGCCTGAATACTTTGTATCATGTTACAAGTAAGCAACTGATTCTTTTTGACTAATTCGAACCCTGTTTGCATTGCTTTTCTATAATTCAGGACTTCTTTTGCTGCGGCATTTGAAATCTCATTTTGTATCCCCACATCTTCCTTAAACAAATCATCTTGTGTGGTTACAATGTTCTCTACAGAAGAACTCTCCTTTGCTTCTTGTAATGTCAGTGTGCTGATTAATATACTTTCATTTGGAATAGTCAATGCAACACCTTTCAACTCTGCCAATTTTTTGTTGGCAAGGTTGAGTTGCTTTAGGACTGCTTTTGTCTCAAGGTCAAACCCAAGAGGTAAATCTGGTATATTGTATTTTTTCATTTTATCAATTCTTTTACGCTTTCACCTCCAACTTTCCACTCATCAGTCTCGGCAAAAGCAGGTCTCGCTGACGTATGAGTTGTTGGTTTTGCTTTGCAAGTGAGTTTACTTCATTTAATAAAGGAATGATATGCTTGTCAAATGCTTTCATTAATTCCGTTGGTGGTATCAATACAGTGCCTCCTTTTAAGAAGGATTCAAATTTAAAATTTATAATACCTGTTGATTGAAGTTGGAATCTATCAATAATTCTTGTATCATAAAGATACTGCATCCAATAATAAAAGAAATATGGGGATATCATATCCTTTTTCAATCTAAGTAGTTTGCAGAAACTCGCACAAATAAGTTTACCTTCATCAAATCGGTCTATCAAATCTTGTGTGACAAGCACTGTGCGTCCTACTGGTTGTTCCGAAGTACCTCCTGATATTTCCATAACGATGTCTCCAGCTTGTAGTTGTCTGCTTTTATAGTTGCTGACTTTATGAAATCTATTAGGACAAGTCGATACATCATAATTTGTAACCGAAGGAAAGTCAGCACCACGAATTACACTTGCTTGGACAGGAAAATCATTTGAATACTCATCATTTCCCCAACCACCACCTATATAATAATCAATAACCGACCCCATATTTGTTACAGAAAATGTACTTGGAATTTTGCCAAGTTTTGAATTCTCCATCCCCACATTCTCGTGACCAGGGAAACGAAAACGGACAAACCATTCCTTATATAGATTCTCTGCCATCTGCTCCAACAACTTGATTCGCTTCGTGTTGTTCTCTATCAACGAATCGTAGGTTGATAGTATGGATGCGATCTTGCGTTGGATGACCAAATCCTTGTGCAGCCTTAATTTCATTTTTTTGAAATCTTTTAACACTACACGGGGTATAGCAGCACCAGACACATAGTTGGACATAGCTTTTCGAACAGACCCAGTCCTTAAAACAAATATGAAATAATCGGGATTAATTATACTTTTTTGAGGTCTCAAAATTGCAATAGATGACAATATTACCGCATCTAATGTCTTCTTTACTTTGAATATCTGTTTCAAATAATTGTTGCCATCTTTAATGATAAGTATATCATCTGTTAATGGTCTACAATCCTGTTTGACAAGCTTGTCATAATCAGTTTTTGATATCATCTTTACATCTTTGTCATCAAAACCATCATACAACATATCCTTCGAAGAATACATAGGGAACTCTCCATTCTGTTCTTCCGAAGGAGAAAAGTGTGCTCCATCTGTAATTTTGCAACAGAGTTCATTTATCGTTTTTACCTCAAACAAGTCCATACCCTTATTCTCCCCACAATTCTTTTAGGTTCAACTCAATCTGCTTGGCAAGTTCAGTTGCCTCGTCGTTAAGGGCAGAAAAATCGGCATTAAGACCTTTCATAGTCTCCTTGAACTCATCTTCGGTCATTCCGTCGTCTTCAATCACGACACCCACATAGCGACCTGCATTAAGAGAATAGTCTTGGTCAATGACACCATCCTCGCCATCAAGTTTGGCAACCTTGCATAGTCCAATCACATCTTGATACTTGCCGTCGGGGAATCTCTCCAACAACCAATCAGCTTCACTCTGCTTGCCATCTGCCTTGTACTCGTCGACCAACGCCCAAAACGCATCGCTATCTCCTTCGTACAGTCGGCTGATGATACCAAGATTCTTGATTTGCTCATCGGAGAACTTACGATGTGCTCTATCTACTTGCGTAAAGATATTGCGAGCATCAATAAAAAGAATCTCATCACGATTCGTGCGTTGTTTATTGAAGAACCAAAGAGTAGCAGGTAGGGTGACGGTGCTAAACATATTCGACGGAAGTGTCACCATTTGACTGATAATGCCATCCTCAATCATCTTTTTGCGTATCTCCAACTCACTGCCTCCAGCGTCACTTGCTGAATTTGCCATAACAAGAGCTGCCTTACCATTGTCGTTAAGAGCAGTGGCAAAATAACCAATCCATAGGTAGTTGGCATTAGGAACAGTCTCTTTCTTATCTCCTGACTTCTTTCCCGAATTAGACTTGTTGCGTGGAACTCCGTATGTATTGAAACGAGCATCGTCGATAACCTTATCCACAACAACCTCATCAACATTGAAAGGTGGATTCGCCATCACATAGTCGAACTGACCAAGGGCATTATGAGGGTCGGAATAGAATGAGTTAGCCTCGACGATTTCACCACGGATATTATTCAGTAGGATATTCATCTTTGCCAACTTCACTGTATCGGGTTCTTTCTCGACACCGTAGCAACGGAAGTGCATCATATCCTCATTGGAGGCATTATGACGGTGCATATATCTTGCTGCTTGCACGAACATACCACCCGAACCGCACGCAGGGTCAAGGAATTTCTTGTCTCCCGTAGTTGGTTGAAGCACCTCCACCATATATTGTACTACGCTCGCAGGAGTATAGAAAGCACCTCCGCCTTGACCTTCAGCAAGGGCGAAGTTTCCAAGAAAGTATTCATAGATTTGACCGAAGATGTCTATGCTGATATTCTCAGGAATGTCCTTGAAGACACGCACGATGTTTGATAATAGTTCAGGCTCTTCTTCTGGAACAAGTTGACCATACACCTCTTTAGGCAACACTCCTTCCATACGAGGGTTCTCCTTCTCAATGGCAAGCATAGCCTCCTTGACCAATACCGCTTTGTGAGCATCGTCGGGAGCATCATTGATGAAATCGAAATAAGCACACTCTGGCAAATAGAACCCACATTTCTCGACTGCGACATCCTTATACTCACGCTCCATACGAGTCCCCTTGTACTTGTTGTACTCCTCGTCAATCTCTGCCTTATGTTGCTTGAACAATACGTCTGCATAACGTAGGAATATCAATCCAAGAATTGGTTGCCCATACTTGTTGGCTGCAAGGTGAGCAGACGCACGAAGCATATCTGCTGAATGCCACAGTCTATCTTTGAGATTTTTTAGTTCTATATCGGTCATAAATGCTTATTATTCAATGGTATTATGTGCAAAGATACCTAATAAAAAAACATAAAAGCCTGTTCTCAAATAGCCCTTAACAAAAAAGGTAGTTAAAGACCTGTAAATCATATGAGTATCCATCTCTGTTTTTTATAGAGTTCTTGGGCTTGCAACCCCAAAAAACAAAATTTTTTTTATACCCCAACGTCATTTTCCCCTACTGCCTGTTATAATATAAATAAAGTCTGCCCCTATAGAAGGCAGACCAAAACTTTTAAGATGAAAAAAGGAAAAAAAACATTTGAGACACCAAACTCAATAGCGTCTGGTTCTCACGCAGTTGACTGCGATAGTGTCTCTACTAAAATTTATCAGTCGTGGAATCGCAACACTGATATCAAAATTTTTTACCAAGACCTAATGACTTTGCAATCACATTTGAACGTCGATTGCGACGTCACCCCCATCACCGAGTTGAGAGGTCAGCAAGCCTTCTTGATGTGTACTTTGCTCAA
>DCIP01000201.1:4621-5756 GCA_002317115.1 Candidatus Scybalocola fimicaballi | reverse complement strand
AATTCTTCCTTATCACTCTCTGGCATTTCGAATCCAAGCGATTTGCCTTTACTTTTACCTTTTTTATCTCCTAATGTAGCCACGGTGTTGATTATTCAGCGGTTAATACATAGTTTCCTTTTCTGAACACGTAATATTCACGCATCCATTCAATAGTTGTTGTCTCGACGCAGTCCTCGTCTTCCTCCACGTGTTCAAGAAGATAGTCGTCAAGTTCCTCGCCCGACAGACTCTTCTTAGTCTGCTTCTCAGTCTCAAGTTTCTTGGCGATAGAATCGACGTTGACGCTATCAATATTGTTCATTTTATCGTGCATGTAGAGGTTGTTCATACTTCCCTGAGTCACCACGTCGCCTTCGTTGTATTTAACGACGGCCTTAGAAACGATTTTAGCCTCCTGTCCTGTCTCCGTTGGTTCTGCCAATTTTGTTGAATCGACCTTAGTGGAGTCGTGCTTGATAAAGTTCTTGACTGAGACGACACGGTTTTTGATGATAAGGTCACGATAGTCGTTGCCCTTCTTTTTCTTTCTGCTCATCACAATGATCTTATTCTCAGTGAAGTGGTCGCCCTCACAGTTTTGCAGATTCCACTGGTCGTTGACGCTGGAAATCATTAGGTTGTCTAACACCTTCTGCATCTTCTTGCCGTCTGGGGCATAAAGAGTCATATACTCGTTTTTTGAAAGATACAAGTCGGAGCCGATACTGTCTGTCATACGGATACCGAAAGCAGTCACCTTATCGTTAAGTTTGAAATTGGCAAAGTCGAATCGAGTGGATTTATATTTTCTGCGTCTGCCAGTGTCGATCTTGCTATCATCTTTCACATAGCACACAACACTACCGTCGGCACTTTTCACCTTTGCCACGTAAAGATCGTAAACATTACGTGCCGAATCCACCTTGACAGGGATAGCCACTATGGCATGTTCCGAGTCGTAAGGAAGGATTGAATCCATCACCATTGACTTGAGAATTAAACTGTCTTTGATGCCCAGATCGTCGTATGTCGTCTGGGAAATTGTCGTTGCAGATGAGGATATTAATCCCATTGCTGCGATCAAGATTGAAATTATATATCGTTTCATTTTAGCCTATATTTTTGATACTGATTTTTGATTTCGCTAATTTAA
>DCIP01000201.1:1419-4511 GCA_002317115.1 Candidatus Scybalocola fimicaballi | reverse complement strand
TTGTTATTTGTTTTCTTCCATTTTTGCCTCAACTGTAAGAGTTGCGTGAGGAACAATACGCAAACGCTCTTTAGGAATCAGTTTGCCTGTTTTTCTGCAGATACCGTAAGTTTTGTTTTCAATTCTCACCAATGCGGCTTCGAGACATTTGATGTAAACCATCTCTTTTTGGGCAAGTAAACCGTTGAGCTCTTTGCTCAATGTGGTGGCACCCTCCTCAAGCACTTTGAATGTTGGTGCTGTGCTGCTCAACTCTCCGTCACCATTTGTGATGTTGGCTTTCAGTTCCGCGTATATTTTTTTCGACTTCTCGAGTCGCTCAAGAATTATCTGCTTGAATTCCTCCAATTCTTCGTCAGAGTATCGTATCTTATCTGTCATATTTCTAAGTGTTTTTCAAATGGTTTCGCAAATATAATACTAACTGATTAAAAGTTCATTCTTTAGATTGAAAAATTGCGTTCGTAAATTGTTGTTGTATAACATATAATACGGATAGTGCTGATTTGTAATTCATTGCGACGATTTTGTTGGCTAAAATTCGACGATGTACTGTATTTTTTGGTGGATTGGTAGAATGTTTGTTGTCGGAGAACGAATTAGGTTTAAAAATATAAAATCCTGATTCGTTCGAAATGTCGTCTGAATCAGGATTATGATCTGTATGAATTATTTTGCTGTCCCATGATCAAATGCGGTTTATCTGATTTTGATTATTATTCAAATTCTTGCATTCGTTAACTGAATATGCAACCTTAATTGCTGATGCCATACAAAGTAGCGCTAAAAACATCTCCATAGTCGTAGAAATTAATCAGTTAATAAACTCAATTCGTTTTCGTTTTGGTCTTCGTCTTCGTTATTAAGCGTGAAGCTCGGATTTAACCACATAAACTTTTGCTGCGAAAGCAACTGCCAAGCAAGAAATCATTAAAGTAACCATAGTCGTAAAATTTAATCAGTTAATAAACTCAATTCGTTTTTGTTTCCGTTTTGGTCTTCGTTTTCGTAATTAAGCGTGAAGAGAAGTCTCAACTACATAAACCTTTGCTGCGAACGCAACTGCCAAACAAGAAATCATTAAAGTAATCATAGTCGTAAATTTTTAATTGTTTAACCTTGTTTCTTTCTTTACACTTGCAAAATTACAACATATTTTCATTTTGCAAAAGAAAAATGGATTTTTTTTGACAAAATGCTTAATTTTTTTTGAAACTTGAATTTTGATATTTCTGCATAATATTCGTTAAGATTTTGTAACTTGTTGATTATTAATAAATGTGATTTTTGAATAAATTCGATAAATTTTGCATATTTTACCTTTGATTTCTTTTAACTTGTTGAAATATAATTATTTTGATGATGTATAAAATTGCGTAAATTCAAAGTGACATATTTCTATGGAAATTCTATAAATGTTTACATTTTGCTATGTTGACACGCTGATTTTTACGCAAAAATATACTGTTTGTGTGCATATATGTGAAAAATATGCATGCTAACTTCCATTTTGTCAGTTATTCTGGTGTTTTGTGTGGTGTTTTTTGCAGTTTATAATTGAAAATTTCTTATTTTTGAAGCACAATTATTGAACCCGCTATTAATAAGAACTATGTTTTCCATACTTTTTTATATATCTATACCTATTGCATATTTGATTCACGACTTCGATGAGTTTTTTATGCGTAGAAAATGGAGTGATAGTAAATATGATATGATGATTGCCAAATATCCAAAGGTGGCTAGTATATTTTCTACTCTTAAAAGTATGACTCAGTTGGAGTATGGAATTGTGATTTTTGAACAATTCCTGTTTCTTACGATGGCAGTTGTTTGGGGTATATATGCTGATCCGATACCTATGTGTGCTTTATTTTGGGGGTTCGGAATTCATCTTATAATAACAATAATTCATAGTATCCTCTTACGTGTTTGTTTTCCAGGCACGGTAACGTCTGTCTTATTATTGCCATATTTTGGATTTGGCTTGGCGGATCTATTACATCAGTATACTATTACGGAGAATGTCGTGATGGCGACATGTGGTTTTGGTGTTATTTTTCTCAACCTTACTCTAATGTATTGGTTGATGAAAAAATTCAGTGATCTATAGTGATATGAAGAGAGGTCTTGTGCTTGAGGGTGGTGGAATGCGTGGCATGTTCACTGCTGGTGTCATGGATGAGATGATGGAGAATAACATTCCGTTCGAAGGAGTTGTAGGAGTGTCGGCTGGAGCTACTTTCGGAGCCAACTATAAATCAAAACAACCAGGACGTGTGCTTAGGTATAATGTCCGTTTCAAAGACGATCCCCGTTATATGGGTGTCCGATGTCTGCTGAAGACTGGTGATTGGGTAGGCTCCGAGTTTGCTTATCATGTACTGCCTATGGAGTTGGACCGTGTGGATTTCGACACTTTCAAAAATAATCCGATGGAGTTTCATGTCGTCTGTACCGACGTCGATACTGGCAAGGCTGTCTATCATCAGATGTCTGAAATTGATCACCATGAGATGGATTGGATCCGTGCGTCGGCTTCTTTGCCTATGGTGTCAAGACCTGTTGAGATTGACGGCTACCGTCTTTTAGATGGTGGTATGGCTGACTCAATCCCGTTGGAGTATTTCCAAAAACTTGGATACGACCGTAATATCGTTATTCTTACTCAGCCTAAAGGATTTAAGAAAAGTCTACAATCGGGTATGCCTCTCTGCAGATTCCTTTTGCGTAAACTACCTAAGATTTCGGAAGCTCTTGAAAACAGACATCTTATGTATAATCGTGAGTTGGATTATATCGATGAGCAGGAGCGTTTAGGCAACACTCTGCTTATCTATCCTGAAGATGAACTCCCAATCGGTAGAATCGAGCAGGATGAGGCTAAAATGCGACATGTCTATCAGATGGGTAGAGATGCGGCTAAAGCGAGAATGGAGGAGATAAAGAAATTTCTTGGTTGCTGAATTAAATCAATTTCTCAATTTTCTTTCTGTCGACGTCGGGAAATAGCCTGCCTTGCCACGAAAGAATTTTCCGTATGCCGACTCCCAGTTGCTTATGATCGGACCTTTCCACTGCCACGGACCATT
>DCIP01000201.1:0-1299 GCA_002317115.1 Candidatus Scybalocola fimicaballi | reverse complement strand
TTGATTAAAGATTCAAGTTGTGATTGCTTTTCTATGACGATGTCGAAACGATCCATATCAAATTGTTTTCAATGCTCCTGTTCCGCTATCCATGATGTATCCGCGCACCACGATATCCTTTGGCACAAGTGGGTGATTCTTCACCAAGTCGACTGTCTCAAGCACGGCTGCTTCAGTGTCGTCAAAACCGTGGAGCCACGAATCAAGGTCGATGCCACAATGCTTCATCAGACTGATATGCTCGTCGTCGACGCCTCTTTCGCGCATCAAATGCAGCATCTCCTGGCTATCCATTCCTTGCACGCCGCAACCAGTGTGGCCGATTATCATCACCTCATTTACACCAAGTTCATAGATGGCTACAAGCAGTGAGCGTACAGTCGAATCGAAAGGATTAGTGATTGTGCCTCCTGCATTCTTGATAATCTTCACGTCGCCATTCTTAATTCCTAATGCGGCAGGAAGAAGTTCCACCAAACGAGTGTCCATACACGTTACGATGGCGATTTTCTTGTCGGGATATTTGCTGGTCTTAAACTGCTCGTAAGCCTTCGATTCCACGAATTGCTTATTATATTCTAACATCTGGTCGATCATGACTCTTCATTATTAATTAAGCATTTGATTGCAAAGATAATTTATTATTTTTGTCGTATAAATAAATTTCCTATGAAACGTGGACTTGTATTAGAAGGTGGTGGAATGCGCGGCTTGTTTACAGCTGGAGTCATGGATGAGATGATGGAAAACGGGATACCATTCGAAGGAGTGGTAGGAGTGTCTGCCGGTGCTACCTTTGGCTGTAATTTTAAGTCAAAACAACCTGGTCGTGTCTTGAGATACAATGTGAGATTCAAGGATGATTCTCGATATATGGGTTTTCGTACATTTTTGAAAACTGGAGATTGGGTTGGCTCTGATTTCGCATACCATGTTTTGCCTTTTGATTTAGATCCCGTCGACTTTGATACATACAATAATAATCCAATGGAGTACCATGTGGTGTGCACTGATGTAGATACCGGTGAGGCTGTCTACCGTCAACTCCCGTTCATGGATGACCATGAGATCGATTGGATTAGAGCTTCAGCCTCTTTGCCGATAATATCTAAACCCGTTGAATTGGATAATCGTCGCCTCTTGGATGGAGGAATGGCAGACTCTATTCCTTTGGAATATTTCCAAAAATTGGGATATGATCGTAATATTGTTGTGCTCACACAGCCTAAAGGGTTCAAAAAGAAACTTCAGTCTGGTATGCCTTTGATAAAGTTTCTTTTGCGTAAAACACCAAAGATT
>DCIP01000029.1 GCA_002317115.1 Candidatus Scybalocola fimicaballi | reverse complement strand
GCGATGCTTTCCGGAAGTCAGTCGGCAATCGCAGTGAAGATCTTCGGTGCTGAACTGCCTAAACTTGAGCAGATTGCTGGTATGGTGAAGGAGGAGATGCAGGAAGTCGACGGAATTGCCGACGTCAACTCAGAGCAGATGACTTTCCGTCCACAACTTAAAATCACTCCACGTCGTGAGATGCTTGCTGAATACGGCATCACGCAGAAAGAGTTGGCTGAATTCATCACCGTCAAACTATCCACAAAAGAGGTAGGAATGGTGAGAGAAGAGAATAAGAGTTTTGAGATCAAACTGATGTCGAAGAAGCATACAGGAGAGATCGGCGACATGCTTATTCCGTCGGCAAAGGGAATGATTCCCCTATCCTACGTCTGCAATATCAGCTACACATCAGCACCGTCGACAATCAACCGAGAGAACGGAAGCCGACGAATCATAGTGTCGGCTCAGCAGAACGGCCGTGACCTTGAATCCATCGTCAACGATATCAAGAAAAATGTGTCGGAGGCTGTGGAGTTGCCAGAAGGCTACTGGATTGAGTACAGCGGACAGTTTGAAAGTCAGCAAAGAGCCACACGCACATTGTCAGTGACGTTGATAATCTCGTTGATAATCATCGTGTTGTTGCTAAAAAAACAGTTTGATAGTTGGAAAACGTGTGGATTGATTCTAAGTGCGTTGCCGCTTGCTTTGGTGGGTGGAGTTGTCTCAATCATCATTACAGGAGGAGTGATAAGCATTCCGTCGGTGATTGGATTCATCTCACTTTTCGGTATCGCCACACGTGGAGGAATGCTATTGATTGCGGAATATGAGAAACGAGAGAAAGATGGAGAGCCGTTGGAGAAGCAGATTGTCGACGGAAGTGCAGCCCGTCTCAACCCTATCCTGATGACAGCGTTGAGTTCAGCCCTTGCCTTGATACCGATGATCATAGCCGGCGACAAACCAGGAGCCGAGATTCAGTGTCCGATGGCACAGGTCATCCTTGGTGGATTGCTAACGTCCACTATCCTATCGCTCATTGTGATACCGATTCTGTACCATTGGTTGAAGAAATAGAGACTAAAAGCCTCCCTTTAAGGGAGGAGATAGAAAGGATCTTGTAAAAGTTTCCATTAGTAATGAATAAAAGTTTCCATTGCTAATGGAAACTTTTGTATATTTGCAGAAAATTATTTGTTATGATACAGTTAGATGATTTGAAAAGAATAGTTGTTGAACAACAAGATATACTTAAGCGTGATAAAGGAGAAATAACACGCACTGCATTAGAAGAGGTTTCCTATATAGATAATTTCGCATTGATAGTGTCTGGAATCAGACGATGTGGCAAAAGCACATTGTTAAAATTACTTCTTAATCAAAATATAGATACTCTTACATTTGTAAATTTTGATGATCCTAGACTATTTGATTTTGAAATATCTGATTTTCAAAAACTTGATATGGTGATTAGTGAAAAAAAGTCTCAGATACTTGTGTTTGATGAAATTCAAGTAGTGAAAGGATGGGAACGATATGTAAGACAGAAATTAGAACAGGAATATAAAGTGTACATTACTGGATCCAATGCGTCGCTTCTTAGTCGTGAGCTAGGAACAAGTCTTACTGGTCGCCATGTAAATTATGAGTTATTTCCATTCTCCTTTTTAGAGTTTTGCAAATTGATGGGACTTGAGAAAAACAGGGAATCTATAGAACAATACTTGGAATTAGGAGGATTTCCGGAATATTTGAAATCAAAAAATCCCGAAATACTGAGAGCATTGATGGATGATATTTTGACACGAGATGTGGCAGTACGTTACAATATCCGTGACTTACGTTCCTTGCGTAGACTTACCACGTACTTAATGTCCAATATTGGAAATCTTACTTCTGCAAGTAAATTGAAAGAACCTTCTGGTATAAGTTCAGTCACTACTATCTTAGAGTATATATCTTATTTGGAACAATGCTATCTCTTCTCATTTGTGCCTAAATTCGACTACTCTGTCAAAAAGCAAAGTATAAACCCAAAAAAAATCTATGCTGTAGACTTGGGTTTAGTAAATTGTAACGTCGCAAAATTAACTGCAGATATTGGTCATAAGTTGGAGAATATGGTTTACTGCGAAATACGCAGAAAATATAAGGATATATGCTATCACAAAGGAAAAGGAGAATGCGACTTTGTGGTACTTGAAAACGATTCTGTGATAAGAGCAATCCAGGTCTGTATGACACTTGACGCTGATAATAGAAACAGAGAAATAAATGGACTACTTGAAGCTTTGATAGCCTATAATCTTGAAGAAGGATACATAGTGACCATGGATCAAACAGACTTTTTTGAGATTGATGGTAAGATGATAAAGGTGGTACCAATATCTGAGTTTTTGTCGTAGAGATTTAATGAAAGGAATATTATCTTAATTTAAATGCACTGTGTGAGTGCATTTTTACTGATAAAAGCTTAATCATCATTTTTAGGTATTGGGTATTTGGTATCGGGGCAGTAATTTTGCAGCCGAAAGAATACCCAACAATTAGTATTGCATTTTGAAACAATGAGACGTATTTTAGTAAGTTTATTTTCATTCGTAATAACTGCCTCATTTTCAGTGGCAGCAAAGGAAATGGCGTTCAAAGAGGTAGTGGTTGCACTCGACAATTACAACCCGCAAATCCAGATTGCACGTGCCAAAATAGAGGGCAATCAGGTTTCGATGCGTACTGAACGTAATCTCGATGATCCGACGGTGGAATATCAGCTTATGGCTCCAGGTAGTGCCAATGAGATGGAACTTGTTGTCAGCCAGGAGTTTGCCTTCCCTACCAAATATGCGAGAATGAAGAAGGCTGAGAAACTTGCTTACAAGCGCGACTCTCTGGAGTATGAAATCACACGTAGGGAGGTTATAGCGTCGGCTTACGATATCTGTGCGGAGATTGTCTATCTCAATCAGATGATGGAGATGGATTCCATGCGTTACGAGATGTCCCGCGTCAACTATGATAAATTGAAAAAGGGATTAGACGAGGGAAAGTACAATATTCTTGAGGTCAACGATGGTCAGGTGGAGATGATCACTGCTTTCTCCAACTATAGCAACACACGTCGCACACTCAGTGAGAATTATTTGCAGCTTAATGCTTTGCTTGGCAATAACACGTCGATTAAGATCACAGACAAAGAATATCCAAAGGATTTGAAGGAGTGCAGCAGAAAATCGACTTTGATGGAGGAACTGATTGCTGTTGAGGCTGAGATCAACGCCCAGCAGATGAAGGTGGCTAAGGCTGAGTCGCATCCCAACTTGTCTGCTGGCTACAAGATGACTAAGGCAGGAGAGACAGCTCACGGATTCGTGGTGGGTTCATCTATTCCTATCTTCTCGGCAAAGGGTAAGAAACAGTTGGTGCAGGCTGAGAGCACCGTCGCCAACCTTGAACTTCATCAGCGTGCGGCTGAACTTGACGCGTCTATCAGCAATGAGTTGAACCGTTTGGAGGAGTTGGTTAAGCTTACAAGCATGTACGACAAGGATATGTTCAACCAGTCGTTGCAACTTCTTAAGAAGTCGTTGGATAGTGGACGAATCACTGAAATTGAATACGCTACCATGTGCCATACTTGGTTCGACAACAATAAAACCTACCTTGAACAGATAAAGGAACTAAACAAAGCGCTGCTGAAGGTATCTGTTTATTGCGAGGAATAATATAAATCCCTATCTTTGCATTGCAAATTCCAATTACAATGCAAAAACTAAAGAGAGACGCAATCGACTTGCTTTGCCAACTTATTCGTATTCCAGCATATAGCAGAGACGAAACGGCAAAGGCTGACTTTTTGCAGCAGCATATAGAGAAGACGATGGGTTACAAGACCAACCGTCTTGACAATAATATCTGGATTCAGTCGGACTTCTACAATGCCGACCGCCCTACCCTCTTACTTAACGCTCATATAGACACTGTCAAGCCAGTCAACGGTTGGCAGCACGAGCCTCATAAGGATACTCATGAGAATGGCAAGATCTATGGTCTTGGCACTAACGACGACGGTGCTTCACTTGTCTCGTTGCTTTACGCTTTCTCTATGCTATCAAAGAAGGAGCAGCCATACAATCTTATCTACGCTGCCTCTGCTGAGGAGGAGGTTTCAGGTAAGAATGGTATGGAGAAATTGTTGACTGTTCTTCCTAAGATCGACGTCGCTATTGTCGGTGAGCCAACAGGTATGCATGCGGCTGTGGCTGAAAAGGGTTTGATGGTGCTCGACTGCACTGCCCACGGTAAGGCTGGCCACGCTGCAAGAAACGAAGGAGACAATGCTATCTACAAGGCAATCAAAGATATTGAGTGGATTAAGGATAATGTGTTGCCAAAGCAGACAGATCTGCTTGGTCCTGTGAAGTGGACTACCACTATGATCAACGCTGGCACACAGCATAATGTCATTCCAGACGCCTGCACATTCGTGGTGGATATCCGTTCCAACGAGTGTTATTCCAACGAGGAGATTTTTGAGATTCTGCAGAAGCAACTGCAGTCGGAGATTAAGGCGAGATCATTCCGTCTTTCTTCATCATCTATCTCGGTGGAGCATCCTATCGTGAAGAAAATCAAGAGTATGGGTAGAGATTTGTTTGGATCTCCTACTCTATCCGACCAGGCTTTGATGCGTTTTCCAAGTGTCAAATTTGGTCCGGGCAATTCTTCCCGCTCACACACTGCTGACGAGTATATCGTGGAGAGTGAGATTGAGGAGGCAATCGATATGTATGTGGAATTGCTTGACGGCCTTAAGATTGATTAATTTGAGAATCGGATGGGCGACGAGGTAAAAGAGAAATACTACGTGGTTTGGGCTGGCAGAGAGCCTGGAATCTATACCAACTGGGATCAATGTAAGGCTCAGGTGCAGGGATTCAACGGAGCAAAGTTTAAGAAATTCACTTCGCTCTCAGAGGCAAATGCAGCCTACGAGAAAGGTGCTCCCGCGTCGCTAAATATATTCTCGGCAAGAAAGAATCCTTCCGTCTCCACAGAAAATATCATCTCAAACGCTTTGGCTGTCGACGCTGCATGCAGTGGCAACCCTGGCAAGATGGAGTTTAGAGGCGTATGGGTGGCGACGGGAAAAGAGGCTTTTCGTTTCGGCCCGTTTGAGAAGGGAACCAACAACATAGGTGAGTTTCTTGCATTAGTTTATGGCATTGGGCTTGTGCTCAGAACCAACACCGAGATGGTGATCTATTCAGATAGTGAGAATGCTATTTCATGGGTGAAACAGGGAAAATGTAAGACAAAACTTGCTGAGTGTGATAAGAATAGAGAGATTTTCGAACTCATACGCAAAAGTGAGGCGTGGCTAAAGAATCCACGTCCAGAGGTGAAAATCTACAAGTGGAATACCAAAGAGTGGGGTGAAATACCTGCTGATTTTGGAAGAAAATAATCGGTTATGACTATTGAGGTAAGGAATCTACGCAAATCATACGGAAGCCAACTTGTGCTTGACGATATCAACTTTTCGATTGGAGAGGGTGAGATCGTGGCGTTCCTTGGCAACAACGGTGCTGGAAAAAGCACAACGATGAAGATCATCAACGGATATCTGTCGAAGGATTCCGGTGTGGTCAAGGTGTGTGGCATCGACGTCGACGAGGATTCAAAGAAGGTGCATGGACTTATCGGTTATCTGCCTGAACATAATCCCATCTATCCGGAGCAGTATGTGAAGGAGTATCTCACATTCGTGGCTGGAGTGTATGGATTGAAGGGTGAGGATGCCAAGAATAGGGTAGACGAGATGATTGAAAAGACTTGTCTTACTCGTGAGTATAGAAAGCGTATAGGCATGCTTTCCAAAGGTTATCGCCAACGTGTTGGTTTGGCTGCAGCTCTTATTCCAGATCCAAAAGTGTTGATTCTTGACGAACCGACTACAGGTCTGGATCCCAACCAGATTATTGAGGTGCGCAACCTTATCAAAGAGGTGGGCAAGGAGAAATCGGTGATGCTTTCCACTCATATAATGCAGGAAGTATCTGCCATTTGCGACCGTGTGATTATCATCAACAACGGTAAAATCGTAGCTGATGATTCTGAAACCAATATCACTAACATAAGCGAAAACAGTAGCACATTCTTGATTGAGGCTGAGTTTATGAGCGACGTCGATACAAAGGATCTTGCCATGAAGGTTGCTAATTCAGAAGTAAAACTGGTTTCCAAGAACACCGTCGTCATCTCCTCTGATCACGATTGCAGAAGCGAGGTGTTCAATTACGCTGTTCAGACGAAAAATGTTCTACTTACTCTTAAGAAGCATGAAAAGAGTATGGAGGATGTATTCTTGGAGAATACAAAAAAATAAGAAATAAATAAGAGTATATAAACTTTACAACTTTAAGATGAAAAGATTTTTTACTATTTATGTTTGTCTACAGTCTCTTTTATCATTTCCTTGTTTTGGACAGGGCGATGTAAAAGTGACCTTTAAAGATGCTAAGACGTTAACACTTCCTATAGAGGCTGTCGACTCTATGATAAGTGATCCTAATCAACATTCTTTCCATTTATCGTATTCGATAGATGATTTGAAGAAAATCACATTTTCTAAAGTAGTATCTGAGACGGATGTTGATCTGAAAGCAGCCGATAAGGCGCAGGCATTCAACCAGATATTTTCGATGAGTGTCAAGGTCGACGGGGGAGAGGTGACCGTTCCGTTTGGCGACGTGGCAAATCCAGCCATAGCGTTCCCACCCAAGACAGAATCGTTCGTGCCGTCGTTCACAACCTCAGGAACCTTTATCTACGTCAATGGGAAGTTGTGGAATGAAGGAGACAAGGTCAACGTTGAGAAGGGTATAGAGATAAAGGTGGCTGCCTACAACGGTGATATCCGCACATATCTTCTTGACGCGTTAACACCGTCGTCACCTATATTGGAGATCAAAACCAGCGGACT
>DCIP01000186.1:13732-19392 GCA_002317115.1 Candidatus Scybalocola fimicaballi | reverse complement strand
TTTTACTTTTTTAATTATTTTCTAACTTTCTGCTTTTCAATATCCTTGAAAATCGGAATGCAAAATTAAAGTTTTTAGAGGATAAAACAAATATTTTCTCTCTTTTTTTATGTATTTGTTAATAACTTGGCTTCGTATAATGAACGTCCAGATTATTTTATGCTTGAGAGACGTGGGCACGCCACGTTTCTACTGTCTCCATGTTACACGCACGTCCGTGCGTCTCTACGAGTCTCTTGCTACATATTAAGATTGAGATTGCTCAACGCTTCCTGCATTTTTTCAATTGCTTTGCGTCTGTGCGAAATACTGTTTTTCACCTCATCATCCAATTCAGCAAGGGTTTTGTCGTAGCCTTCAGGAATGAATACTGGATCATATCCGAATCCGTTTGTTCCGCGTCGACCTCTTGTGATCTCTCCATTAAGAGTTCCCTCACAATGGATCTCATAGTTTGGCATCACCAATGTGATATGAGCGACGAATCGAGCCTTACGGTTTTCCTCCTCATCAAGCACAGCAAGGAGTTTATCGATATTGGTGCTATCTGTCGCACCCTCTCCTGCAAATCTTGCCGTGTAGACGCCGGGAGCACCATCCAACGCGTCACACTCAAGTCCGCTGTCGTCTGCCATGGTAGGCAAACCAGTTTTCTCGAAGATAAACTTTGCTTTCAGACGTGAGTTTTCTGCGTATGTAGTTCCGTTTTCCTCGGCTGATTCAGTTATTCCAGCCTCCGCTTGTGTGATTAATTCAACCTTATCGCCCAAGATAGCTGCAAACTCAGCCACCTTGCCTCTGTTCTTGGTTGCCAAAACTATCTTCATTGTCTCCGAATATTACTTGATTTTAGTACCTCCGCTTAGGATATGGTTGGCTGAAGTGATCACCACTTCCTTCACTCCCTTGCTGATAGCTGTAAACGCATTGTCAAGCTTAGGAATCATACCGCCGCTGATAGTGCCGTCGGCTTTATATGCCTCGAAATCTGGCTTTGTGATCAATGGTATGACAGATGAATCATCGTTCTCGTCCTTCAACACACCGTCTTTCTCAAAACAGTAGATTAGAGAGACGTCGAATCTCTTAGCCAACGCTACAGCTGCCTCCTGTGCGATTGTGTCGGCATTTGTATTTAGAAGGTTACCCTTTCCGTCGTGAGTGATTGGAGAAAGGACAGGAACGATTCCACGCGCGATAAGATCAGCAAGGATCTCTGTGTTCACCTCTCTCACGTCGCCAACAAAACCATAGTCGATTGGGTTAGGCTTACGTTTGTCGCTTCTCATATAGTTGATGTCAGCACCTGTCAAGCCAAGGGAGTTGATTCCGTTAGCCTGTAGCTGAGCCACGATATTCTTATTTACAAGTCCGGCGTAGACCATAGTAACGACCTTTAGCATCTCTGCGTCGGTGATACGGCGGCCCTCCACCATCTTAGTCTCGATTCCAAGTTTCTCTGCCACTTTAGTAGCGCTACGGCCACCACCGTGGACAAGCACCTTATTTCCAGAAATCTTAGAGAACTGTTCCAATAGGCTCTTAAGTGTAGCTTCCTCCTCTACAATCTTACCACCTACCTTTATCAATGTTAGCTTTTCCATTTTATCTTATAATTGCGAATTTCAAATGTTTAGTTTCTGTCAATCCATCCCCGTCAGGCTCAGTAGTGACGAAGATATTATAAACGCCTGTTGGCAGACGAGTACCGTCGCTTCTGCGGGCAGAGAATCTGTATGTGCCACCCTTGCTGACACCATTCTCAATCACCATACCACGCTGGTCTGTAATTCTAACGTTGCTCTCATCCATCAAACCCTTAATCTCAACAGGACCATCATAGTCTGGACGTACAGGATTTGGATATACAACGACATTGTCAAGATCCTCATCTGGGTAAGAAGAGTCGGTAGCGTAAACGAATAATCCATTATCAGTCATGATATAAAGCACTCCCGATTCTCTTTCGTACACAAGATCCATCACGTTGTTGGATGACAATGGAGAATTCTTAGTAGTGAAGTTTTCGATGATCTTGTCACCATTGGCTGAAACCAGGAACACTCCATTACCTTCAGTGGCAATCCACTTTCTGTTCTTTCCATCCACCTGGATCTTCATCACCTTGTCGGATGCCAACAAATAGTCAGCATATCTGCTATCGTCCTCACGAGTGATCTTCGGACGCACATAAACCTCCTTATTGTCGAATACTCCCTTCACATTTCTCATGATAAGCGGACCCTGGTCGGTTGCGATCCAAATGTCACCCTTCAGATCTTCCTCGACGCTGAAGATATAAACTGGAGCAAAAGTCTCCATCACACCGTCTTCCGAATATTTGAAAGAAGTCATAATCTTTGTCTTGTCGTCGCTGTCATCAAACGGAGTCTTGTTTACATCCAATACACAAAGGGCACAAGAGGAATACTCCACCGTAATGAAGTCGATTCCCGACTTTGTACGATAATGGAAATGCGCGGAAGGTTGGTTGAGGAATTTGCTGTGTCTCAACTCATGCCATTCACCTGTGGAATCCTGCACGTAAACCATATTACCGTTAGATCTTGGATTGGTAACAAACAGATTATGGTTTTCGTCGTACCATGCGCACTCCAACAATGTACATCTTGACGATTGTGATGTGGCTTGAAACGCTGAATTATACTTATCATGAATTCTGATCAGAGTATCTCTGTAAAATTCATGTAGACCTCTCCATGATGGCACGAATATGTGGTTCTTGTCAAGTGGGTCAACCAACATTCTATATGCAGAATTGAACACCACTCCATCAAGATATCTTGGGACATCCTTGAATACAGCAGAATCTCTCTTCAAGAAATCTCTCAAATAATGCCACTTTCCATCTCTTGAATAATCTGCCACTGCAGGCTCATTAAAACCATGGTTTCCTGTAAGGTAGATTTCTCCATCAATCACCTGAAGAGAATAATATCCCTTCTGACTTGGCCCTTCAAATGTAACTGGTTCAGAAACTTGGGCTTTCAATTCATTAACCGACAGATCAGCGAATCTCAAACCTTGATTGTCAAGCCAAACAACATCATCATCCAAATCATATACAGCAATATCTGACCAGCACTCTCTATACTTCACGTCGCCAAGATTATCCTTGTGGAACGCCATAACTTGCCAGTTAGTGTTAGCTGTAAGTCGATCCTTATAAACCTGAATTCTATGAGGGACAATCTCCTTAGGGCTAACATCCACCCATGTTCCGTCTCCAAGACGAGCATACAAGCCTTTATTAGTTAGGATAAGCACATGTCCTGACGCGCACTCCATCTGTTTCACGACAACAGTATCGGAATTTGAGCATGTCACAGGCAACGGTATCGTTGTCCATGTGCTGTAGTCGTTAGCGTTAGATCCACGGCTGCATACTTTAAGTTTTCTATGAGTACAATTATCCTCATCCTTGTCCGACATCAAAGCATAGATGTCTCCGTCTAAGACGACAGTCTGGTATACGGCCTCGTATTGGCCATTATCACCTACCACATAAGTGTCGAGCACCTCTCTCTTCTTTGTGTTGTAGACGACGACGCCAGCGTCCAACGACACATATACATAATCACCGTCGACCTTCAAGCCGTTGACTTTCTTTCCACTTATCTCGCTGTCCTTGATAGATTCATCATTGATTGTCTGCCCATCGACAACCAAGTCGATAGTCATGTCGGAATGGATGATAAACAAAGTCTTTGTCGACTCAACATATTCCACCATCTCTATAGCAGATGCGCTTAATCCGTCAAGAGAAGACAGCGGTTTCACCTCCTTAGTCTTCTTGTCGTAGGTATACATACCACCACTTGCCACCACGTACACCTTATCCCTAGACGGGATGATGCTTGTAATGCCATTGTACGAACGAACTGTCTGCCACTCGCCCGGAGCTATATCGCGTTTTGCAAACGTAGATAATGTCGCTATGAATAATACAATAACTGCACTAAAGAATCTTCGCATAACTCTATATCGATTAAATTTACTGCAAATATAAAAAAAGCAAGGATAGAATTTGCATTCTACCCTTGCTTTTATCCTTATGAAAAGCTAATTTACTTCACAACCTTGAAAATCTGCTTCCCGTTCTCTGTCGACACAACAACTGCGTAAACACCCTTGTTCCACTCCTTAGCTGAAACAGAAGCCTGTCCGTTTACTGTTGCCGACGCGATTGTACGTCCAGCGATGTCGACAATCTCAACTAAAGCATTGTCCGCAACTACTGTCAAATTCTCCTTCACTGGGTTTGGATAGATAGCGACGTCGCTCTTTGCCTGTGACTGCTCAACCTCAGTATATGTTTTCCAACCTGGCATCTCGTCAAGAGTGATCACATTCTTGTGTCCCATCACCTTCTTCCACTCGTCATTAGATGTCTGATCTGCGAAACTTGAACCCCAGCTCTGGTACCAAGGCATCATCCAGCTCCACATTGCCTCGTCAGCTATACATGCGTCTGCGTCAACCACTGGTCCGTTCTCACTCAAAGCGATAAGCTTCTTGTAATCTGACATTTTCTTCAAATTATTGAAAACCACATAATTTGACTGATAGTCGAATGCCTTGTTGTAGATATCGATTGAGATAACATCGTAATTCTCAGCACCTGGATTCCAATCTGTGTCAGCTACACTCTGTGGATTCCATACCCAGATTAGGTTGTGTACTCCCTTCACGTCTACCATCTCATGACGGATTAGCTGGTAAAGTTTTGCGTAGTTCGCACCACCTTGTTTGCCCCACCAGAACCAACCACCTGATGCCTCGTGAAGTGGACGGAAGATACCTGCGACACCCTTATCCTGCAAAGCAAGGAAGTAGTCGGCAATCACGTCGATATCCTTGATCATATTCTTATAAATCTCAGAGCTTGTTTTCCAAGAACCGTCGGCATTCATAGCGACTGTGAAATCGAAATCAGTGTCGCCAGCCTCACCTCTTGAATAGAACATATCTGTCTCGTATGATGGATCACGCCAGTGCCATGTGAAAGCAGGGATACCACCAAGGTTCCACAAATCTTCCATTAGAGACATTGATTTATCTGTATAGTTCTTAAACCATGTATCATTAGGCATATAAGCACTCTGACCTGTAGCGTTCATGAAGTCAACTCCTCCAAGAGCAGGATACTTTCCACTTCTTGTGTATACCTCCTTGTAATCCACATGATTCTTGAATTTACCGTCTGAACCATCCATGTCTCCAGCCATAAATCCAGAGATAATGTTCTTTCCGAAATTCTCCTTCAAGAATGCATAAAGCTTCTGAGCTGACTCTGTTGCCTTTGAATCAGACATCGCTGATGGCTTAACCTCCGGGATAACTGCTGAGTTAACCTCCATATAGTCTACCACCCACCATGTCCAGCCTGGGACAACTGAGATAGTCTGTCTTCCTGCTTTTAGCTTGAATGTTCCTACAGAGACAGGTCCGTTCTCATTGATAGCAACGTCTACACTTGTACCGTCGCCCAACTTAACCGAGCAAACCTTTCCTTCTCCGTAAGCGATAGATCCGCCAAGGATGATGTCGTAATTACCGTCTGCTGGAATCTCAAACTCAAAATTGATATATCCGTCGGCATCCTGAACAGAAACAGCTTTGCCACCTGAGCAAGCCTC
>DCIP01000186.1:12283-13650 GCA_002317115.1 Candidatus Scybalocola fimicaballi | reverse complement strand
GGATCATCAACGATGACTGTTCCTGTGTATGTGCCCCAACCCTCCATATCTTCAAGAGTGATGATGCGCTCATCCTCCATATTGCTCTTCCATACTGCGTCGGAAGTCTGGCTGATAAACTTATCGTCGCCCCAACTGTCGTACCAAGGCATCCACCAGCTCCAAACAGCACCATCCTTGTGCATATTCTGAACATCAGGAATAGGACCGTTCTCTGAAAGAGTGATCATCTTGTCGTCGCCCATCAAAGTCTTGATCTTATTGAAATAGCCAGACAAAGATCCGTTGTCGTTAGCTTTCTTATAAACGTCGACTGAGATAAAGTCGCAATACTCGTCGCCTGGATACCATGAAGCCTCAAGCACGTTCTCATCGTATGGAGCCTTGTTGAGACGCTCGATATTCCAAACCCAAAGAAGATTCTTTACTCCCTTGTCGTTAACCATACGGTTGTAAACCAACTTGTAAAGAGCCTTATACTGCTCAGCAGTGCCGATACCCCACCAGAACCAAGCTCCTGATGCCTCGTGAAGCGGACGCCAGATACAAGCCACACCATCTTTCTGAAGCTGTAGGAACACATTTGATACAGCGTCGATATCCTTGATCATTGTCTTGTACTCTTCGCTCTCTGTATCCCATTCAGTTGTGCCAGACTTAAAAGCCTTGCGGAAATCAAACTTAGCGTCTGTTCCATGAGACTCTGTCACACGACTTGGATCCTTCCAGTGCCAAGTGAATGCTGGAATACCACCCTTCTGGTAAAGTTCCTTTGCAAGAGCGACGCAATTCTCAGTATAGCTCTTATACCAAGCGTCGTCCTCATTAGCACCTGTAAGCATTAGCAGGTCAAGACCAACAAGAGCAGGCTGCTTACCCGACTTTTCGACTACCGCTGCAAAATCTTTCTGATTCTTAAGTGCAGACGCACCATCCATATCTCCAGTCTGGACACCGGAAACTGTCTTCTGACCATAATTGTCGTAGAAGAACTTGTAAATATTCTTAGCACCGTCTGTGCTACCAGTCACTGGAACCTGGCTAATTGCTGCAGAGGCAGAACCTGCCAAACCAAGCAATGCCACACTTGTGAAATAATTGAGTAAATTCTTATCCATAATCCTTTTGTATTTTTTTCTATCAACCATACAAATATAATTATAAATTCTAACCATGAGCAATCCACAATACTAAATGACAAAAAAGACATCATTTTCTGTACGTTTCTGCTTTTTTACAGATGCAAAAGTAGATTATTATAAAAAAATGGCTACCGAAAAAAATTTCATATATATGGAGAATCGTTTCAAAGGGCGTAATTTGATAAATTTTGTCTGAAAACACCTAAAATCACATACATTTTTAAT
>DCIP01000186.1:253-12127 GCA_002317115.1 Candidatus Scybalocola fimicaballi | reverse complement strand
TTGGGCTCATAACCCAAAGGTCGTTCGTTCGAGTCGGGCCTCCGCAACTAAGAGAAGACGGAATTATTTCCGTCTTTTTTGTTTTAAAATCATCATAAAGCACAACGCCCCTGGATAAATACAAAAAAAGACGGGAGCATACCCCCGTCTATACAAGCTTCTATCGTTGTAAATCCCTCTAAGAATAGATTATACCAACAATTACGAATTATGAATTAGCTACATCTTGCTCCACCGAAATTCTCTCTTTCAAACCACTTTGGAACGAATGTCTTAGCCAAGAAGAATCCACACAATGTGCCAAACGTATCAAAACATAAATCCACTACGTCGCCAGAACGAGTTGTGGTAAGTGTGGCCTGCATGATCTCAATCAAACCACCGTATAGAATCGGAACCACGATTGCCCATAGTTTCATTTTCTTTGTGGAGAAATCCACTCTTTGCACCCATAGGTCGTGGCCAAGCGCAAAACTTAACACAAGGAAGAAAGTGAAGTGGGCAAATTTGTCGAGATTAGTCTTTACAAAATCAGCCAATGGTCGTAAGATATCTGGTACTAAGCCTCCCAACGAAAGAGATGGAACGCTTGACGACGGCATCATACACATATTCATGATGAATAACGCCACAACTATAGAAAGGCCATATTGTCTGAAAAATTTCATGTTCAAGTAGTGTTTCTGGGTTTAGTGATTATTTGTTCTGCATACGGTGGGTGTACTTATACAATTTTGCTGAGATATTCGACCATCTCAAATTCTTCTTCCACTCAAGCATTCTCTGCTTCTTCTCTCCAAAGATGTATTTGTCGACGACGTGAGCCACACCGTTCTCATCATTTGTAAATGTGATATAGTCGGCATGACGCTTCACTATCTTCTGTGCGTTGCTCATCGCAACTCCCAAGCCCGCAAACTTGATCATCGACAAATCGTTGAATCCATCTCCACATGCGATCATCTCGTTTCTTGTCAGCCCAAGATGGTCAAGCAGACGTTGCAACGACTGAGCCTTGTCGATTCCCTTAGGCATAATCTCCAAGAAATATGGCTCAGAACGATAGATACTCAACTTCTCTCCATACTTGCTCTTCTCTTTCTGCTCCACCTCAGCAAGATGCTCGGCATGACCAGTCATCAAACATTTTGTGACAGGATGCTGCACAGCCTCCACAAAGCTCTCCACCTTAGTGATCGGCATCTTGTTGAGCTTAGCCTCCTTAATGATGTATTCATCCTCAGGAGTCTCTGTCAACACCGACGTCGCATCGTATGAGATAATGGAAACTTTGTTTTCCTGGGAATCATTATATAGCATAGGGATCATCTCACCAGGCAACACACTCTCAAAGATTGTTTTGCCAGTCTGGTAATCGATGATCTTTCCACCGTTGAACGAAAGAATGTAGCCACCACGTTCCGCGAATTCCAACGCCTCAGCTACTGGCACAATTCCTGGAGTAGGACGTCCACTTGCCAATACAATCTTCACACCCTTATCCTGCGCGCGTCTCAACGCATGCTTAGTGGCTTTTGAAATATTCTTAGCAGAGTCTGTTAGAGTACCGTCGATATCAAGAACTAATAGTTTATACATTGTTGTCTTTCGTTTTTATGCATTTCTGCAAAAATACGATTTTTGAGCGAATAAACGATTATTGGAGTCTAAATATTTGAGAATTAGGCATAAAAAAAGAGTCGCAATCACTTGTGACTCTTTTCAAAACAAAGAACTTATTTTCCAATGACTTACAAAACAATTTTGTGTATCACATTTGGTTTGTATATGTAATATTGTGTATCTTCTGTGTTTGAATTACATTGCAAATGTAACGCCATTTTCCAATCTTTTTGCATTATTCTATCTGCAGTTATTAACAATCCCTCCAGAGTAATCAACACTGTTGATAAAGTCGGAGACTTATTAACAAAACGACCGTTTTTTAGACAAAAATGACCTGTTTTAACGATGGCAAGCACTATGCATTGCCCCTATTTATTTTATTTATTGCAAAATTAGACAGAGGGTATGCAAATTCTGAGCACAGTGAAATAAAAAATGCAATTAAGCACTTAGAATAGCAATTCATATATAAAAATGAATTAATTTTGAATTAAATTAAATTATTACATCATGAATAAAACAGCATTTATGGAAGAGAATTTCCACATCATATTCATAGGCACATTCATTTTAATGATAAGTTTTGTTTTGTGTCTTTTTCTAATAAGTAGCAAACTAAGAAAAATAATACTAAGTCGTTATAATGAACTTGCAGAAAGCTATCAAAATTCGAATGTATTTTTCATGCCCTATAAATGCTATCTAGACCAAAGAGTCAGTCAACTTAACGATCCTGATATCAATCAGTCATTAGGATTCTTAAAATTGCTTATAGTTTCATGGTGGATTATATGTTTTGTAATATTTTTCTTTATCGATAGACAAACGGGACTCCACATGTCGATACCAGCTGTGATTATGATAGGTGCACTGATATTTCAATCTTTTAAGAAAAAGCAACTGCTTGAACTGGTATTGGATAAATTCCCTGATTTGTACGAAGACACTCTCAAAGGTTTAACTGCTACAAGAAATGAACCGTTTCCACTACCAGATGGATTGAAAAACACTGGGGATGCTAAAATAGATGGATTATTGAAAATAATAAAGGTATTAAATTTCCTTCCTTTTATAGTAGTATTTGTTTTTTCTATTATGCTGGTCACAAGATAACAATATAATAAAAGCCTATATAGAAGTCTATACAGGCTTTTTATCAAAATATTATTCTTTCCGCTTCAATCGTTTTGTCGGTATTCAGGAAGATCTTTGCCGACGTCTGGAATTTCTCCACTGACTCGGTTGTAAGAAACTTGCCTTCGCCATTCTTTGAAAGCCTCTCGTCCATCTCTGGGTGACGGTTGAGATAGTCTCTCAAACTATCTGCCACTATCTTTCCCTGCGATACAATGGCGACGTGGGATGGCACATACTTCTCAATCTTTGGAAGCAACAACGGATAATGTGTGCAGCCAAGAATGATTGTATCAATCTGCGAGTCTTTTTCCATCAACTCGTTTACTTTCTTCTCAATGAAATAGTCGGCTCCAGGAGAGTCGTATTCTCCGTTCTCCACCAATGGCACCCACATTGGGCAGGCACACCCGTTGACCACCACCTCAGGATCAGTCTTGGCAAACTCCAACGGATAAGTATTACTGTTGATTGTACCTGTAGTGCCGAACAGACCAATATGCTTGGTCTTGCTACGCTGAAGGATATTCTCCACCGTCGGACGGATAATTCCCAACACTCTGTCCTGCGGATTCCACGTTGGCAGATCCTTCTGCTGGATTGTACGTAATCCCTTCGCTGAGGCTGTGTTGCAGGCAAGAATCACAAGCGGACAATTGTGATCCATCAAATATTTGGTACACTGACGTGTATATTCGTAAACAATATCGAATGAACGAGTTCCGTATGGAGCACGAGCGTTGTCGCCAAGAAACAAGAAATCGTATTCCGGCATCACTTTCATTATCTCTTTCAAGATTGTCAGTCCACCAAATCCTGAATCAAAAACTCCAATAGAACCTTTCATCTTCATGGGATTAAAATAGAATAAAACTTTATTCCTTATAAAACATAAGAGACGCGGCACGCCACGTCTCTACACAAGCACGGAATGAGAGGCTCGAACTCCCGACACCTGGTTTTGGAGACCAGTGCTCTACCAACTGAGCTAATTCCGTATTAAAGTTCCCTTGAAAACACAAGGGAACTGAATTCTTTGACAAATTTACATAATTCGACGCAAATATCCGTCGTTTTTGCAAATTATTTTGTCACACCAAGCTTCTTTAGTACAAGATCTGTAATATCAGTAGCATTAGCAGACTTGAAAAGTAGTGCGTTTGTGTCGAAAATGTAAGTGAATCCGTTCTCCTCAGACACTTCCTTGATAGCCTTTAGGATCTTCTCACGTAGTGGATTCTGAAGCTCCTCCTGCTTCTGCTGCAATGCGTTCTGCGCAATCTGGAAGTAGTTCTTCATCTTCTCCTGTAGTGACATAAGCTCCTCCTCACGGTTCTTCTTGATTGTCTCGTCCATAGCAGCAACATTCTGCTGATACTCAGAAGCCTTACGAGTGTACTCCTCTTCCATACGCTTCATCTCTGTCTCGTATGATGCCTGTACCTCCTTCAACTTGTTCTCAACATCCTTTAGTTCTGGCAACTTCAAGAAAAGTGAATTTACGTCAAGATGACCAAGTTTCACTGCCTGTGCGTTAGCGAATAAAGGCATTACGCACAATAGAATTGCTAAAAGTCTTTTTACCATATCTAGTTTTATTAGTTTTTATTTGATTCCTAATTTTCTTTTAATCATTCCTGTGATATCCACTGCCTGAGGCGAGTGATATTTCAAATCCTTCACGTCCCACACATAAAGGAAACCTTGCTCTTTGGCAACCTCTGCCACAGCCTGCTCAATTTTCTTGTAGACGGGAGCGTAAAGTTCATTTCTCTTGTCGGCCAACGTCTTGCTTGCCATATCGTAGTAGTTCTGCATCTTGAGCTTGATTGTATGGATCTCCTCCATACGCACTCTCTTGATTGTCTCGTCCCAAGTCGATTGCTCCTTCTGGTATTCGGCTGCCTTACGAGTATACTCGCCCTCCATCTTCACCATTTCAGCTTCGTACTGATCCGACAAGCTTTTCAATGTACGCTCAGCTGTCTCGGTCTCCTTCATCATCTTGATGACCTCAGCCTCATCATAATGAGCAAGCTTGACGTGGGTGTTCTGTGCAGAAGCGAATGCGAAAGTCAGCAACAACGATAGCGTCGTCAACAGATGTTTCATTCCCGACATTGTTATTTAGAATATCCAAGTTTACCTAACACGTCGTCGCTGATATCTATCTTTGCAGAGTAGTACATCACTCCGACTGTTGATGTCTTGTCAAGTACAAGAGTATAACCTTTCTGCTCAGCTACGTCCTTTACAGCAACGTAGACCTCATCCTGGATTGGCTTCATCAAGCTCTCTTTCTTCTTGTAAAGCTCACCGTCAGGACCGAAATATTTTCTTCCAAGATCGTTGGCCTCTTTCTCCTTTGCCAAGATCTCTTTCTCTTTTGCCTTCTTCATCTCGTCTGACAAGAACACAACCTCTGTCTGATAGTTCTTCTGCAACATACGAGCCTCCTCATGCTTCTGCTCCACCTCTGTCTGCCACTTCTTAGTGATCTGCTTCACCTGTTCGTTGGCCGACTCATACATTGGCATATTCTTCAAGATATACTCCACGTCGACAATGGCAACCTTGCCACCGCTGAACTGGGCATAACCGCTTACAGAAAACGCAAGCAGTGCGATTACCGCAAATATTTTTGATGTTAGTCTGCTCATCTCTTTCGTCGATTGATGTTACACATTAAAATTCCTGTCCGATGACAATATGGAACTGATGCTTTCCTTTATTGCCATTGATATCTTTATCAAATCCATATCCATAGTCGACTCCAAGCAATCCAAGCATTGGTAAGAAGATTCTCACTCCGGCTCCGGCTGATCTCTTCAAATCCATCGGGTTGAAATCCTTAAAGTTCTGCCATGCGTTTCCTGCCTCGGCAAATGTCAACACATAAATTGTGGCTGCCTGCTCAAGCATCAACGGATAACGCAACTCAAGCGACAACTTTGAATACATGTTTCCTGCATACTGGGCGTTGTCTCCAGCATAGAATCTTTCACGTGGAGATAGCGAACCGTTTTCATAACCACGCAATGTCACTGTAGTCAACGCGTATGTGCTGCTTGTACCTGAAGTACCATCTCCACCTACATAATATCTCTCAAATGGAGAACGATGGTTCTTGTCGTAGTAACCTAAGAATCCATACTCGGCACGTGTCATCAACACTAACTTCTGGTTGGCTGAAAGCGGAGTGAATAGTTTTGCCTTAAACTCAGTCTTATAGTATTCTACCCACTTGAACAAATCCTGCTTCAACTTCTCTGCCTCTTCGTTTGAAAGTGTTCCTGCATCTTTCTTAACTAGAAGCTCATCCACCTTCTCATTCTTGATGAACTTAGAATAAGGAGGAGTTGCCTGCAATGTCAATGATACCTGTGATCCACGGTGTGTATAGTATGGGTTGTCGATTGAGTTTCTCGACAAAGTCACACCGAATCGCAAGTTGTTGGCATGTCCATTGTGAAGAGTGAAATATTCCCAATCCTGGAATTTGTAATGACGGTAGCCAAACTCATAGTATAGTGAGAAATAGTCGTCTGGCCACTTCAATCTCTTACCAATTCCTACAGATGCTCCAAGAGTTCTGATGAATCTGTCTGGATCGGCATCATAATAATAGTCGGAGGTTCCATACGAATTATAACCATACATTCCACCATTCAAATAGTTGTAGTCTTTCTCGTATCTCGAACTGATGGCAGTCTGGTTGGAGAAGAACAATGATGTGCTGAAACTGATTGGTCGCTTTCCTCCCAACCAAGGCTCCATGAATGATATGGCAGCACACTGGTAGCTGCGTCCACTTGTTGTGAACGACAACGACAACTGCTGTCCGTCTCCCTGTGGCAACGGTTTGTAGGACTCCTTGTTGAAGATATTGCGTAGGGAGAAGTTAGTAAACTTAAGTCCTAATGTTCCATTTACACCTGTCTGGCTATAACCAAACGACATCTCTACCTGGTCGTTACGCTTCTGCTCAAGATTATAGATGATATCTACAGTACCGTTCTCTGGATCTGGCACCGGACGGATATCAAGTTTCTCTGGATCCCAGTGTCCTGATGCGGCAAGTTCACGGGCAGAACGCTGCAAGTTCGACTTGCTGAACAACTGTCCTGGCTTTGTATCAAGCTCACGACGGATAACATGCTCAAAAATAGCCTCGTTACCTGAGATGACGACGTTGTTGATCACAGCCTGTCTGCCTTCGTAGATTCGCATCTCCACGTCGACCGAATCGCCGTCGATATTTACCTCCACCGGTTCCACATTGAAGAAGAGATATCCATTGTCGAGATACAGACTTGACACAGCATCCTCATCCTCAAGCAGACGCTCATTCATTAGCTTCTTGTTGTAGACGTCGCCCTTCTTCATTCCAAGAGTGGCATTCAACAAATGTTCAGGATAAACGGTGTTGCCTACCCAAATGACATTACGCAGATAGTAGCGTCTTCCCTCGTTGACCTTAATATAGATATCCACTCTCTCTGGCTTCTTTGGAGACTGGTATACACTGTCACAAATGATCTCAGCGTCACGGAAACCGTACTCGTTGTACTTGTTGATAAAATTGATCTTGTCGGCATCATAATTAGACTTGACAAATTTCTTCGACTTGAACAAGTTCGGAATAATATGCTTCTCCTTAGTGTCCTTCATCGCATGCTTTAGCTTGCGTGCTGGCACACTATCATTACCGTCGATATTGATTCTGTAGATCTTGACTTTCTCTTTTCTGTCAACATCCACATTTACAATCACATATCCTTCTTTTTCAGGATCATCTGTCAAACTTAGCTTAACGTCTGCGTTCTGGTATCCGTTAGACTCATAATTTCTCTTGATGATTCCGGCAGCTCTGTCAAGCATATTCTGTGACACTTGATTACCAGCGCTAAGGCCGATAGACTTGTCGAACTCCTCCTGATCCTTCTTCTTCACACCTGAATAAGAGATGCTCGAGATTCTTGGACGAGGCTTGACAGCAATCTCCAACCATACCTTGTCTCCCTCAATCTTTGTCGCATAGATCTTCACGTCGGAATACAAGCCCTGTTTCCAGAAACGTTTGATGGCATTTGAGAAATCCTTGCCAGGCAACTTGATCTTCTGGCCTGGATAGAGCCCGGAATAGTTAGCCACGATCTTCTCGTCGTATGTGCCAGCACCCTTGACTTTCACCTCCATTACAGTGTAAGTCTTGGCTGTGGTAGAATATGTGATAGTCGGTGTCTCGCTTGTCTGAGACTGTGTGTCCACGATGGCAGTTGTATCAACCCTCGCAACAACCGTGTCAGCCACAGTTTTCAATGAATCTGTCTCTGTCTGAGCGGACAAACCCATCGAACATGCTAATGCTAATACACTGACTATTGTTTTGTAAACCTTCATTTCTTCTTCTTAATTACAACTGTTCGCTTGTCTTTCCGAATCTTCTTTCACGGTTCTGATACTTGTAGATAGCCTCATAGAACTGCTCTTTCTTGAACTCAGGCCATGGGGTGTCTGTGAAATACAATTCTGAATACGACAACTGCCACATCAAGAAATTGCTGATTCTCTGCTCTCCACTTGTTCGGATAAGCAAATCAGGATCTGGCATACCTTTGGTAGCCAAACTGTCTGAAATCACGCTTTCGTTAATGTCGTCGATATTTAATTCGCCGTTCTTTGCCTTACGTGCGATCTCTTTCACACCTTCAATAATCTCCCAACGAGATGAGTAGCTGATACATAGCACCATAGTCAGACCGGTACATGCCGCTGTCTTAGCCATTCCCTCGTTGAGCTTATCCATCGTCTTCTCATTAAGACGTGACTTGTCGCCAATGATAACGATCTTGACATTGTTGTCTTTTGCTTTGTCAGCATAAGATGTGATAGCCGACGCAAATATTTCCATAAGCGCGTCAACCTCTGCCTTTGGACGATTCCAATTCTCTGTGCTGAATGCGTATAGCGTGATATACTCGATGCCTATCTCAGCCGCTGCCTCCATTACCTTGTCGACAGAATCCACGCCCTCGTGGTGGCCGAATATTCTCTCCTTACCCTGCGCTTTCGCCCAACGTCCGTTGCCATCCATGATTAATGCCACATGTTTTGGCAAACGAGTCATATCTAATTTTTCTTTGATGCTCATCTTCCTAAATATCTGCAAGAACCTCTCTTTCGGAACACATCAATTGAGATGAATCCCAACAACTGAGAGTAGTAGTCATTGTTTTTATATCCTTGACTTCCCATGTGGTACGGGTCGTCCAAATAATCATACTCACTGATATCCAAGTCGTCAGAGAACAATTTGTGCATTGTGAACTCTACTCCGATGTTCACTCTCTGGCTCACCTTGAACTTGTATCCGGCGCCAAATGCAAGTCCCATTCTCCACTCGTTTCCACTCCACTCCTTCGCCATCGACACCGATGGTCCTAACATAGCGTATGGAGTATGTCGCTTCACGTCCTTGTCGTAACTTGAAAAACCATACTTGAAGAAACTCCAAATGATAAACGCGTCAAATGCCATGATTCGCTTGTCGAACGCAAACGGATAGATTCCACTGTTGTCTGTCACCTCCACCTCTGGCATCGCATTCTCTGTATAGTCTCTCGCGTCACATTTTAGGTTGGCAAAACCACCGTCAATCTTGAAACTCAAAAAATCGTTAGCCTTGAAACGCAAAAATGCTCCCGCAGCCGGCGATACGTCACGGAATACTTTTGTGGAGTTGATGTCTCCGTTGTAGAATGAGATTCCTCCACGCAAACCTAACTCTCCTATGTAACGAGGCTGCGCATTGGCAATCATTGGAAGTAATGCCAGGACTAACCCAACAAATATGTCTTTTATCTTGTCTTTTAACATAGTTATCTTCTGGTCCAGAATATAATACACTAAATTAGCAAGCAAAAATAGTAATAATTGTTGAAAAGATAAAATTGCAACCGCCGTCAATTCCGCCTTATTCTACTTTTAATAACATTTTTTTGCTTTTTTGTATGGTTTCACACATACAATAACGTAACAAATCTGAATTTATTGTGTTTAGGGAAAATTTTCTTACATTATCATTTTGGACGCGGTCATCACCATATCCATCTTCACATCCCATTTCTCCGACGGCACCTTGCTCAGCAACTGACAGTCGAAACAAATTCCTATCTTGTAGGCTTTCGTGATCTTCTCCAACATTCTGTCGTAGTAGCCTTTGCCTCTGCCTACTCTGCCCATATCGTTGTCGAAACATACACCAGGCACTACCACAAGATCGATGCTGTCGAAATCGTGGATATTCATTCCCGTAGGCTCCTGGATATTATACTCTCCCGTCTTCAAATCTCCTTTATACTCACGTATATACCACTCCTCCCCATTAATGACTGGAAGTAGGATTTTCTTTTCCGACGCATATTTTTCAATCAACTTGTGTGTGCAGACTTCATCTGGCAACGAGTGGAAAAGCAACACTGTCTTGGCTTCTTTGAAATGTGAATCATTCTCAAGAATCTCCATCAATTTCTCACTCTCCACCTGTTTCTCCTCATCGGTCATCGCCTTCACTCTCTTCTTGACTGCCATCCTCAACTCTTTCTTGCTCGGCAACTCATATCTCGTGAGCGACGGTGTCTCCAACTTGATACTCTGATTGATAACTCGTCCCTCGCTACTTGCTATTTCTGTAATCTTTGTGCTCATCTTCGTCCACTTTTCGGCATACTCCTTGGCCTTCTCTTTATCTCCATTCTCGTATGCCTTGATCAACATCTCCTGCAACGTCGCCTTCTCATTCTCATACCATTCTCGCTTCATCATCTCGATTGTCTTGCGAAGATTGTTGAACAGTTCCCTATCTCGCTTATCCTTGCAAAACTGGCGGTCGACGTCGGTCATTCCTGCCTCCAACGACATATCGTCAGACAAAATGCTGTTTATCGCGTCGTTGACATTTCTGTCGGCATGGTTCTGAAAAAGTTTCACAATGTCGGCTTTCTTGTTCTCTTCCAGTACCTTGCTCGCCTCTTCCAACATCAGCTTGAATGTAGGATTCGACAATTCAAACTCATCTTTTGAGAAGTCATAGTTGATCGCCTCAACCACATTCAACACTTTTGTCTCCTTCTTCTCTTTGTCCTCAAGCTGAATCACATCCTTGTTTCCATAATTGACAATCAAGCTCATAAGTTCACGCTCCTGTACATACTGCTTGTTGAGAGTGGAGAGATAGTCAACCGAAAATTTATCTACTACATCGTTCGATGGTTTCTTGCCAGGTGTCTGCTGAACATTCTGTTGAGGCTGTGTTGTGCTTCCATGCATAGCCTCAGCCTGACCTGCGAAATATTCATCCGGAATGAATGGTTCATCCGGCTGTGTAGGCTGAGCAGATGGATTTTGTGAAGACGGTGCGTTCTGAGTAGACTGTGTCTGCCCAGGATTGGAATATTGATTATTGTTTCCCTGACCTACAGGTGTTGTAGGCGTCTGGCTGAAACTCTGTCCTCTGAGTCGCTCTTTCTCCTTTGCTGCGGCTGCATCACGACGCATCTTGCCCACATACTCCATGATGATGCTCTGCTCGACTTGGAAAATCGGAGCTATCGTTCTCGAGTAGACGTCGCGTTTGATGGGATCCTCAATCACGGAGATAGTTTCCGCCATGTCTTTGACCGCCGCAGCCTTCTTCATCGGATCTTCTCCACTCTCACGAAGAAGCACATTGGATTTGAACAAGATATAATCCTGCTCATTCTCCTCCAGATACTTCTGCACGACATCAGCATTGTTGTGCTGTGCGAATGAATCCGGATCCTCCTCGACGGGAAGTGTGACGACGTGAACATTCAATCCCTCCGCCAAGAATAGTTTTCCGTTCTTGATGGCAGCATGCTGACCGGCTGAGTCGCCATCGTAAAGCATCGTGACATGTTTCTCGTCGGTCGATGTGTTGCCGACTGATGGCAATACTCGTTTGAGCAGACGAATCTGCCCTGTAGTCAACGCCGTACCACACGGTGCCACGATATTCTCCACTCCTGCCTGATGCATGGAAATCACGTCGGCATAACCCTCCACCACATAACATTTCTGCTTCTTGATTAT